>JARGFU010000007.1 GCA_029210625.1 Deltaproteobacteria bacterium
CTCCTCGCCGCCGATCAGCGGGAGGAGGCCGAGGCCGCGGATCGGCCCGAGGAGACCCTGGCCGCCCGGCAGGTGATGAAGACCCCGGCCCGGGAGCGGCAGGCGGCCGGACGGGAAGAGGCTCCGGCGGGCGCCCGCGCCCGTCTCGCCCTGGACCTCGACGCCTCCAAGGACGCCGAGCACGACGACCTCCTCTCGCCGCGGGCCACCGGAGAGGCCGAGGCCCGGGCCGACGCCGCCACGGAGCGGCCGGCGCGGGCCCTGGAGGAGAAGGCCCAGCCTCTCCAGCCGATGAAGAGCGCGCCCGCGGACTTCGCCGACCGCAAGAACGCAGCCGAGGGCGAGGCCTTCGGCTACCAGGCGGCGCCCGAGGGCGGCGGCGCGGGAATGCCCTCCTCGGTCGGTGGCCTCGCCGGGCGGGATCTCTCCTCCGCGAGCGGGAGCAGCCTCGGCAAGACCAGCACCTCCTTCGACTCCCTCGACAAGGGGGGCAAGGCCGCCGGTGCGGGCGAGGGACGGGGCCTCTACCGGGAGCAGCAGGAGTCGCGCAAGGCCGACTCCGCGCCCAGCGCGGGCGCCAGCGCCCGGGGCCGCATCGAGGAGGCCTTCGGGCAGAAGGCGCCGGCGGCCAAGCAGACCCGCGCCGCGCCGAAGCCCACCGCCGCCCCCCGGGCGCCGGCCGGCCCCTCGATGGCCCCGCCGCCCGCCCCCGAGCCCGAGCCCGAAGCCCTGCGGCCCCGCAAGGCCGAGGCGCGCGCGAAGAAGAAGAGCCGCTCGGCGGGCGACGACGGCGAGGCCCTCCTGGCCGGCGACGCCGTGGCGGCCGCCGACGAGCTGGCGCTGGGAGACGACGATCGGGAGGAGGCCCCCGTCGAGGCCACGGTGGAGACGGCCTCGGCGACCCGGCGCTCGCCCGAGGAGCGGGTCAAGGAGCAGAAGAGCGACCTGATGCGCGCCCAGCTGGACCGGGCGGCCGAGCTGGTGAACGCCTCCCGCTGCGCCGACGCGCTGCCGCTCCTCGACGCCATCATCCATCAGGGGCCGGACACCCCCTGGCGGACCGAGGCCTACTTCTACCGGGGCACCTGCCGCTCCCGGCTGGGGCAGGAGTCGGACGCCCGCAGCGACTTCGCCCTGGCCGCCGCGCAGGACACCGGGCGCTGGTCCCGCAAGGCCCGCAAGCAGCTCAAGCAGCTGGACCGGATGATGCTCGACGCCGCCGAGGAGGCGGCCTCCGAGAGCGCGGCGCCCGCGGCGGCCGAGCCGGCGATGCACTGATCGGCCCCCCGGGGCGGCGTCCCACCTTTCCCTACACCGCGTCAGGCTGACCGATGGGCGGAAAGGGGGGGTGGGGTACGATCCCCTCCAGAAAAACGGGGATCGTGGGAGAGATGAGATTCGACCGCAGATCGCGCCTCACGGGGGCGACGATGGACGAGCGTGCTCAGGCCGCGGTGGAGACCGCGCTCGTCCTGCCGCTGATGCTCTTCCTCTTCTTCGGTCTGCTCCAGCTGATCATGGTGCAGCACGCCCGCCTCATGACCGGCTACGCCGCCTTCAACGCCGCGCGCGCGGGCGTGGTCTGGAACGGCGATCCCTGCATGATGCGGCGGGCGGCGGTGGTCAGCCTCCTGCCCACCCTCGGGGCGACCGACACCATCAGCGGCACCTCGGAGCCCTTCGACCGCCCGCGGCCGGGCCTGATGAAGACCTGGACCCGGGCCCAGGCCCTGGTCTCGACCACCGGGGCGGTGGCGGGCCTGCTCGCCGAGCTGGGCATCCAGAACCCGGGCATCGAGCTGGTCGACGTCGAGGTGCTCAACCCCACCGAGGCGATGCTCGGCCACTTCCACAACGGGGAGCTGCCCTTCGACGCCGTCGCCGGTGACCCGGCCGGGCGGGACTTCCAGAGCCGGCCGCAGATGCGGGAGGCCACCCGCCTCACGATCCGGGTGAAGTACCTCTACCCGATGCGGATCCCCTTCGCGAACTGGCTGGTCTTCTCCAGCTACCTCGCCGCCCACGCCGGGATGAGCCAGACCGGCGCGATCATCAACGCCGAGAACAGCCGCGGGGTCGGCGGCGCCAAGAACCTGACCCAGACCGGGGCGGGGGCGCAGGTCGAGGGAGCCAAGGCCATCGCCGCGGGGGGCGCCGAGGTCGACGCGGAGGGCCGCGAGATCTTCTCCCGGGGTAACCTGGCCCTGCTCTGGCAGCTGGGGCTCTCCTCGGGGACCTGGCTCTTCCCCCTCTCCGCCTCCCACACGATGCGGATGCAGTCGAACTTCTACCAGCGGTCCTTCAACAAGGCCGGCTTCTGCCCGCCCTGGAGCTAGAGGAAGATGATCCGCCTCATCCGGGACTTCTGTGGTGACGAGGACGGTCAGGCGATCGTCATCGCCGCCCTGGGTCTCCTCCTCCTCGCCTTCGCGGTCCTCGGGACGGCGACCCTGGGCAACAGCATCCAGGAGAAGGTGAGGCTTCAGAACACCGCGGACGCCGCGGCCTACTCGATGGCGGCCCTCGAGGCGCGGACCTTCAACTTCTACGCCTTCACCAACCGGACGATGGTCAGCCACTACGTGGCGATCATGACCCTGCAGTCCTACATCGCCGTCGCGGGCTTCGTGATGTCGGCGGTGAACACCGTCCGCCTGATCGTCCGGGCGTTACGAAACTTCTGCGATCCATGGTGTACCAAGCCGCTCTGCGAGGCGGTGAAGGCCATCCCCGGCGTGGGCAACATCATCCGGGTGCTCCAGCAGCTGGTGACCGTCATCGACGACGTCCTCCAGCGGGTGGCGAACACCCTCCAGAACGTCCTGTGGGGGACCCACCGGCAGCCCTCCTATCCGGTGCTCTCCCTGAACCTCGATCGGGTGGTGGGGTGGATCGCCATCCCCTTCTTCCTCTTCATGAACGCGGTCCTCTACGTCGCCCAGACCGCGCTGATGAACGCGACGACCCTGACCCTGGCCGGCGCCGCCGATCAGGTGATCGCGGGGACCTACGACACGATCCGCCCCCGGCCGGATCCCTACACCGCGCCGGGCGTCGCCCTGCTCGCCCGCTCCGCCTTCGAGTGGGATCGCGCCCACGATCCGACCGCCATGAACCTGACGCCCTTCGGCAAGGGCGGGCGCCACGCGGTCAGCGACCGCCTGCGGGATCCGATGGAGTCGGTGGACGAGGGGGTCGCCCGGGCCGAGCGGGTGATGACCGAGATCTCCAACGCCACCCGGTGGAACCGCTTCCTCTTCAACCGCAGCCTCGACGGCACGACCTCGGGGAGCATCCTGGAGGTGGTCAGCCGGGCCTCCTTCGGCCTCTTCGAGTTCCACCTCCACGGCACCACCAAGCTCATCACCGACTCGAAGCCGAGCTGGAACGTCGCGCGCCGCAACAGCTACGATCTCCACGATGTCCGCGCGGGGGTGGACGGCCACGCCCGCTACCCCCAGGGCGGCTCGATGGTCGCCGACCAGTGGATCGACGTGAGCTTCGCCTTCGTCGACTACGACATGACCGAGGATCGCCTCTCGATCCCGGGCAAGAGCTGGCGCTTCTCACCCGGCGTGCGGCACAGCGCCGTGGCGGCGACCCACAAGGAGTTCACCGGCCGCTGGGGCTGGCACTGCGTCACCCACCTGACGCCACCCAACCAGAGCCTCTGCATCATCAAGACCGTGAAGTGCATCTGCAAGATCAAGAACATCTACAAGATCGATCCCGACCTCTCCTCCTGCCACCGGCGGGAGCCGGGGGAGTCCGCCGACTCGAAGGGCAACCATCCCTGGTGGGGCATCTTCCCCTTCATGAAGTTCAACCCCAAGGCGGACGGCTCGCCCCTGGTCGCCTTCCACCAGCCGAGCACCTACGTCTGGCTGACCCAGCCCCCCGAGAACATCGACATCGAGCCGCTCCTGCAGCGGGACGTGCTGGGGCTGGGCGGACACACCGCCACCCACGACACCGGCCTCGACCACGTCACCGAGGGGGGGCTGCCGCCGGGCTTCCACGCCTTCGCCCGGGCCGCGGCCTACTACCACCGCCCGGGGAACTGGCGAGAGCACCCCAACTTCTTCAACCCCTTCTGGCGGGCGCGCCTCGCGCCCGTGCAGCCCGTCCTCTCCGATCTGGTCGGTGATCTGGGCGCCGGCGCGGTCCTCGGGGACGCGCTGGGGAAGAGCTTCATCACCCACTGATGTTCCTGCGTGAGACCATCGACCGCGCGAGGCGGTGCGGGCTCGGCGACGAGCGTGGCCAGTCGGTGGTGGAGACCGCCCTGGTCGTCCCCGTCTTCGTCACCCTGGTCTTCTGGGCGGCCTTCTTCTTCGACCTGGTCGATCTGCGGGTGCGGCTGCAGGAGTCGGCGCGCTTCGCTGCCTGGGAGGCGACGGCCTATCCCCTGAGCGACTACGAGAGCTCGGACCACGACGGGGCCTGGGCCGTGGCCCGGGCCGAGATCGGCGAGGCCTACACCGACCTCTACGCGGACCTCGACTCGGCCGACGAGCAGTCGACCAAAGCGCGGCTGGCCACGGACTTCCTGGTCGAGCCGGCCTCCCTCGACAACGTCGAGGTGCGCATGGCCGACGCCCGGGGCGCGAAGGACGTGCTCCCCTCGGAGGAGCTCTCCGAGGTGGCCGACGTCCTCGGGGGGATGCTCGACTCGGCGCTGGGCCAGGTGATGGACAACCTGGCCTTCAACCGGCGGGGCCTGGTCATGGCCGAGGTCGAGGCCACCGTGCACCACAAGCTCCTCCCCCGCGGCTACCACGCCCGGGAGAACGGCGGGATGTTCTCGCGGGCCCTCTACGACGCGACCAGCTTCCGGATGCGGGAGCGGGCGGCGCTGCTGGCGGACACCTGGGCCCTCCACGACGGGCGCTCCGTGCTCCACGAGGATCGGGACCTGCCCTTCTACAAGCAGATCGAGCGCGGCCACATGCTCGGGGCGCTCTCCTCGGTGCCGATCCTCGAGACGCTGGCCGCGGTGATCGACGCGGTGGGCGACTTCGTCGAGGACTTCTTCGGCATCCCCTCCTTCACCAACGGCCGGCTGGCCAGCCAGAGCTACGAGGCCGGCAACGACAGCGATCGGATCCGCCTCGACACCGACGAGCTCCAGAAGAACTTCCACACCCTGCCGGTGCTCGACACCTGCGGGGGAGGCGGCTGCCCCTACGAGGCCTCGGAGTACGCCCGGACCCTGCAGATGCGCAGCGAGTACTACCTGGGCTGCCCCCTGCCGCAGCACACCCCGGGCAAGTGCGACTGGAGGGACGTCCGGTGAGCGCCCGCCGCCAGACCGGGCCCCTGCGCGCCCTGGCGGTCCTCGGGGTGGCGCTCCTGGCCCTGGCGGGCACCCTCCTCCTCGCCCTGGAGGCGACCCGGCCGGCCGAGGCCGAGCCGCCTCCCGCGGGCCCCGCCTGGGCCGGGCTCTTCCCGGGCTACCCCGGTGCGCAGCCGCTGGTGCCGGTCGCCGACGGCCTGCGGGTCGGCGGCCTCTCGGCGCGGGTGGGCTACCACCTCGCCCCCGACGCGCCCGGGGAGGTCCAGCGCTTCTACGCCGACGCCTTCCGGGCCGAGGGCCTCGCGGTGCAGGTCAGCGAGGGCGAGGCGCAGGTGCTGGGCGTGACCGCCCTCGACGGCGCCCGCCACCACCAGCGCAGCGTCACCATCCTGCCCGGCGGAGGAGGCTCGGTGGTCTTCCTCGGGCTGACCCCCACCGACGTCGCCCCCGAGCCCCTGCCGCCGCTGCGGCTGCCGGTCCCCCGGGACGCCCGCCTCGTGAGCGACTCGGCGGCCCGCGACGGCCAGCGCACCACCCGCACCGTCACGATGGTCTCCCAGCTGAGCCCGGCGGAGGCGAGCGAGCAGGTGGCCCAGCGGATGCGCGCCGCGGGCTTCTCGGGCATCGAGGCGCCGCCCGCCGGGGAGACCCTGATCCTGCGCGGCCGCGCGCCCTGGGGCGAGGAGGTCACCTACACCTTCACCGGCGGCGCCGAGCAGCCCACGGCGGTGGTGGCCATCAGCCGTGCGCCCGAGCCCGCCGAGGTGCGGCCGTGAGCGCGCGCCGCACGCTGGCCGCGCTGCTCCTGCTCTCGGGGCTCCTCTGTCTCCCGCCGGGGCGGGCCGCCGCCGCGCCCCTCGAGAACCTGGGCCTGCCCTGGGATCGGCTCTCGGGGCAGGTCGGCCACTGGGTCCGCTACCGGGTGGGGCGCACCGGCGAGACCGGGCAGTACCTTCGCCTGGCGGTGGTCGGAGAGGAGGAGGGGCAGCTCTGGCTCGAGCTCTCGGTCTCCCACCTCGCCACCGCGGCCGCCCCCGGGCTGGCGACCCGGCTGGCCGTCAGCCGCGGCGCCGACGGCGGCCTGCTCACCCGCCGGATGATCATCAGCTTCAACGGCAGCGCGCCCATCGAGGTCGAGCCGGAGCCGGAGGAGGACGCCGGCAGCGGCCCCTCCCTGGCCGAGCAGCAGATCCCGATCTGCCGCGAGGGCGGCGGGCCCTGTCCGCCGGGCTCGGTGCGCTGGCGGCGCCTCGCGCCGGAGTCCCGGATGAGCCCCCTGGGCTCGCTGGAGGTCGCCCCCCTCGAGCTGACGACCGCCGAGGGGACCCTCCTGCGCTACGAGCTCTCCGAGGCGATCCCCCTCACCGGCCTCCTCTCCGCCGACACGCCGCAGGCCGGGCGCCTCGAGCTCGACGCGGTGGGGCAGGGCGCGGTGCGCACCGTCGGGGAGCCGGTGAAGAAGGTGCCGGGCGATCAGCTGGCGGCGGCGCTCACCTCCTCCACGCCGGCCCTCTCCGCCCTCGGGCGGATGGGCATGCTCCTCGATCCCGAGGCCCGGCAGGCCGCCCGGGAGAGCGCGGCGGCGGAGGCGGCGACCGCGAGCGGCAAGGGGGTGACGCCGTGAGCGGGCTGCGCGCGCTGCGGGCCCTCGCCGGCCGGTGGAGGGAGGAGGCCGGCCAGGCCGCCGTGGAGTACGGCGTGCTGACCTGGGCGATGCTGGTCGGCCTCGCGTTCGGGGGCTACCCGATGTTCATCGGGCTGCTCCACGCGGTGCAGATCTACTTCGACTCCTTCTTCCTGGTCCTGCGCCTGCCCATCCCCTAGAAGACGCCCATGCGCCGCTGGCTCCGCCTGCTCGTCTATCTGGGCGTCGCGTGCCTCGCCCTGGGGCTCGCGCTCCTGCGGCTCATCCCCTGGGCGCGGGTCCTGGTGGGGCCGATCAGCGAGCGGGAGGGGCTGGCCTCACCCTGGCCCTGGCTGGTGATCGCCCTCGTCGCGCTCGGCGGCCTGGGCTGGCTGGTGGCGGACCTCGGCCTGGGGCTGCGGCGGATGCCCGCCGTGGTCTCGGCGCTCAGCGTGGGGGCGATGGCGCTGGCGGTGCTGCTCTCCCTCGCCGAGGCGGGCGCGGGCGTGCGGCCCTGGTCGCGGATCTCGGACGCGCCGGCGAAGGTGCAGGCGGTGAAGGCGCTGGGGCTCCTCGGAGGCGCCCTGGGGGATCACCACCGGGAGGCCGGCCGCTTCCCGGAGGACCCCGCGGTGCTCGCCGAGGCCCTGCGGGAGGAGGACGGCCAGCCCATCCTCTCGGCCTACCTCCATGCCGCAGCGCGTCGTCAGCCGCTGCGGGTGGAGGTGCGCGAGGGCGCCGGGCCGCTCACCCGGGTGCCCGAGGGGATCCTCCCCGGAACGCTCCTGGCCGTGTTTTCACCGGGCCGGGAGGCCTACTGGCTCACCGCGGTGGTCGGCGAGGGGGTCCCCGCGCGGGCCGAGATCCTCGCCGGCGAGGAGGGCAGCCCGGTGATCGTCAGCAACGTCCCCCGGGGCTGGGCGCCCCCGTGACGAAGTAACGGCCCGGTAACACCCAGGGGGTGGTTCCCCCTGGCCCCCACCCTTGGCGTATACTGGCACCTCCCTCGCCCGCCACCGTGGGTGAGAATGCTTGGGACATTTGAGAGGAGCTAGATTCCATGCTCAAGGGACGACTTCCACTCGTTATCGCGCTGGTGCTCGGCGTGCTGGCCGGGGCCTTCGCCTGGATGACCATCGAGCGCAAGAAGAAGGAGGTCCAGGAGGGCTGGACCCTGAAGCCGGTCATCGTGGCCTCCCGGGACATCCCCGAAGGGACCATCCTGGACTTCGACATGATCCAGCAGCGCCGGATCCCGGAGCAGTTCGTGACCGGGTCGGTGGTGAAGCCGGAGTCGGCGAACCACGTGGTCCAGCAGAAGGTGCTGGTGCCCCTGCAGCGCGGTGATCCCGTGCTCTGGTCGCACTTCGAGTCCACCAAGGGCTTCGAGAAGCTCTCGACGGTGGTCCAGACCCGCTTCCGGGCCGTGAACGTTGCGGTGGACGACAACCAGGCCGTCGGTGGCTGGGTCCGCCCGAACGATCACGTCGACGTCCTGGGGACCTTCCGGAACCCGACGACGCGCGAGCTCGAGACGATCACCCTGCTCCAGAACGTCATCGTCCTGGCGACGGGCAAGATCACCGGCTCGACCAACATCCAGCTCGTCCCCGAGGCGGAGCGGAAGTACAAGACCATCTCCCTCCTGGTTCTGCCCCAGGAGGCCGAGATCGTCGCCCTCGCGTCCGAGATGGGCAAGCTGACCCTCTCCCTGCGGAACCCCGAGGATCTGGAGTTCGAGCAGGAGCGCAGCCGCGCGACCCTGCAGACCCTGATCACCGGCGAGCGCACCAAGGCGCTGGGGACCAAGCGTCAGCGGATGATCACCGTCATCAAGGGCGGCAGTGGCGAGACCTCCTCCTCGTCGGCGGCGGTCGGCGGCGGCGAGATGGAGTAACCCATGTCGATCGTCGTCTTCCTCCTGGTCACGGGATCCGTCTTCTTCTTCACGCTCGTGATCGCGTCGGTGCTCCACCGCGCGTACGAGTCGTACCAGGAGCGGTACGTGACCCAGGACATGCAGAGCTTCACCGAGGTGCTCCTCTTCGTGGACGCCCGGTCGCTCTTCGTGCTCGCCGTCTGCCTGTCGGCGATGATGGTGACGATGGGCCTGGTCTTCTTCGGCTGGCTGATGACCCTCTTCATGGGGGTCGCCGGCTTCGTCACGCCCATCCTGATGGTGCGCTTCTACCGGAAGAAGCGGCTGCAGACCTTCAACACCCAGCTGGTGGATGCGCTGCAGGCCATGGCCAACGCCTTCAAGGCCGGCCTCACCTTCCCGCAGGCCATCGAGCACGTGGCCCGGGAGGCGCCGAACCCGCTCGGCCAGGAGTTCCAGCTCTTCGTCAAGGAGATCAAGCTGGGCGTGCCCCTCGAGGACGCGCTGGTCAGCATGGCGGGCCGGATGGACTCCGAGGACCTGGAGCTGGTGGTGACCTCCACCAACATCGCCCGGCAGCTCGGCGGCAACATGGCCGAGATGTTCGAGACGATCAGTGGCACCATCCGCGAGCGGTTCCGGCTCGAGGGCAAGATCGCGGCGCTCACCTCGCAGGGCAAGATGCAGGGGTGGATCGTCGCCTCGATGCCCCTCGCGCTGGGCGTCGCGCTCAACTACATGCGTCCCGACCTGATGGAGCCGATGATGAATCATCTCTTCGGCTTCGTGCTGGTCGTGGCGATCATGATCATGGAGGCCATGGGCCTCTGGCTGATCATGAAGATCGTCAACGTGGACGTCTGATCGGGAGGAGATGCACCAATGACGACGATCATGGGAGCCTCCGCCGCGCTGATGGGCGCGGCCGCGATCTTCCTTCTGGTGACAGGGGTCTACGAGACCTTCCTGAAGCGCTTCTTCGCCGAGGTCGGTGAGCAGGACGAGTCCTCCTTCCTCAAGAGCATGCAGAAGGTCGTGCTCTCGAAGCTGGGCGTCATCAACCGCCGCTTCATGAGCGACCGCTTCGAGGCTCGAACCCGGCAGAAGCTGCTCAAGGCGGGAGATCCGGCCGACCTTCAGCCCGAGGAGATCATGGGCCTGCAGGAGATCGGCGCCGTCGCGGGGCTGATCATCGGCATCTACGTGGCCGTGCTCACCGGCTGGACCCTGGCCCTGGTGATCTTCCTGGCCTTCTTCGGGTGGCTCTACCCCCTGATCTGGCTCAACGATCAGGTGAAGAAGCGGCACTTCAAGATCACCCGGGCGCTGCCCTACAACATCGACCTCCTCACCCTCTCGGTGGAGGCGGGCCTCGACTTCACCGCGGCGCTGGCCAAGGTGGTCGAGAAGGGCAAGCAGGGCCCGCTGGTCGACGAGTTCGCCCTCGTGCTGAAGCAGCTCAAGATGGGCAAGACCCGCGAGGAGAGCCTCAAGGCCCTCATCGAGCGGGTCGATCTGCCGCAGCTGACGAGCTTCATCACCGCGCTGATCCAGGCCGACCGGATGGGTACCAGCATCGGCAAGGTGCTCCGGATCCAGTCGACCCAGATGCGGATCGAGCGGACCCAGCGCGCCGAGAAGCTGGCGAACGAGGCCCCGGTGAAGATGCTCTTCCCGCTCATCGCCTGCATCTTCCCGACGGTCTTCGCCGTGCTGTTCGGGCCGATCATCTTCCAGTTCATGTTCGGCGACGCCGGGATGTAGGAGCGCTCGGATGGGCTTCACGCTGAAGGTGACCGCCGGACCGGGGGCGGGACAGTCGCTTTCCTTCGACCAGGCCGAGGTGACCTTCGGCCGTACCTCGGACAACGACGTCGTCCTCTACGATCCGAACGTCTCTCGTCGGCACTTCCACATCGTGCAGAGCGGGGGGGGCTACCTCCTCGAGGATCTGGGCTCCTCCAACGGAACCCAGGTCAACGGGCACGGCGTGCAGAGCCACCCGCTCTCCAGCGGCGATCAGATCTCCGCGGGGGACGCGGTCTTCGTCTTCCAGGAGGCGGGCGCCCGGCGCTCCGCGCCTCCGGCCCGCCGCTCGCGGGGGGGAGGCGAGGCGCCGGCACCGGCACCTCGCGGGGGTGCGGCGCCGGCCGCCCCGCGTAGCCGTGGCGGCGCCGGTGGCGTCCCGGCCCGGCGGGGCGCCGAGGGAGGGGACCAGGCGCTCTCCGCCCGGGAGCGCTTCAAGGCCCGGCAGGCCGAGTCGACCCCCATGGGCAGGGCCAAGGCCTGGTACGGGCGCCTGGAGCCCGGCAAGCAGAAGCTGGTCCTGGCCGGCGGCGGCGTGGCCGCACTCCTCCTGGTCCTCGTCATCGCCTCGGCGGGCGGCGGCGGCGGCGCGGTCTTCCAGAAGGACTGGAGTGACGACGTCCTCGAGCTGGCCGGCCCGGTGACCACCACCACCTTCGGGCTGGGGGTGAAGGACGCGAAGCTCGCCCGCTACCAGGTGAACTTCAAGTTCCGCTACCTCGATGGCCGGGCCACCCTGGTCTACGACATCGGCTGGATCGACAGCGATCAGGAGGTCGAGATCCGCCTCAACGAGGAGCGGATCGTGGGCTACGCCCCGATGGCGCTGAACACCTGGGAGGAGACCATCGAGGTGATCCTCCCCCACGACGCGCTCATCCAGAGCGACTTCAACACCCTCACCTTCGACAATACCCGCAACCCCGGCGAGGGCCCCGACGAGACCTGGGCCGTCCGCAACGTGCGGGTGATCGAGGATCCCCTCCCCGAGCCCGATCCGGTCATCGCCCAGCAGCGCTTCGACATCGCCAAGGATCGCTGGGAGAAGCGGCAGATCGCCCCGGAGAACCTCTACGAGGCCTGCCGGGAGTTCCAGGCCACCCGCGACTACCTGGAGCGGATGGACATGAAGCCGCCGCTCTACGACGCGGCGACGAGCCGGGCCAAGGAGTGCAAGAAGGAGCTCGAGAGCGCCTGGCGCAAGATCAAGTTCTCCTTCCTCAAGGCCGTGGAGTTCAAGGACTACCAGCAGGCCGAGGGCCTCCTCCGGCAGGGGCTGAAGTACTTCCCCGACGAGGGTGATCCGAAGAACCGGATGATCAAGGAGAAGCTCTCGGCCTTCGAGTAGGCCGGGCTTCTCCCCGAGACGCCGCGCCTCGCGCTAACCGTCCTTCGAGACGGCGTACTCGAAGCGCGTCACCTGCTGGCCGTAGTAGGGCTCCGAGGGGTCCGCGGCGGCGGCCTGCTTCGCGGCCTCCAGGGCGGCCTTCCAGTTGCCGAGGGCGCCCTCGAGCTCGGCCAGGGTGTCCCAGAGGGCGCCGTTCTGCGGCTCGGCCTCGAGGGCCTTGCGGGCGACCTCCTTGCCCCAGTCGAGGTGGGCCCGCTCCCGGTAGCAGAACCAGGCCACCGTGTTCGCCGCCTCGGCGCTGTGCTTCTCGGCCGTGAGGTAGGACTGCAGCTTCTTCTTGGCCTCGGCGGACTTGCGCGAGCGCTGGAGGGCCACCGCGATGTGGTAGGGCGCCTCCCGGGCCTGGCTGCTCTCCGGGAACTCCCGCTCCAGCGCCTGCAGGATCTTCAGGGCCCGCCGGTTGTCCCGCCGGCCCCGCAGGAAGAGGTACTTGCCGAGCACCAGGTAGGCCTGGGCCGCGAGGCCGTCGATCTTCTCGCGCTCCTCCTTCGAGACGAGATCCCCGGCGAGCTGCGCGCCGATCGGGCGGGCGAGGGGATCGCCGGTGAGGAGCTGGAGGGCGGTCGCGACCTTCTTCTCGCGGGCACCCTGCTCGAGGAGGCGCTGGCGGGCCTCGAGGATGCGGGCGAAGTGACGGTAGGCGTTGCCCGCGTCTCCGCGCACGGCGTAGCGGGTCCCCACCTCGAGGGCGGCCTCGAGATCGGCCGGCGCCTTCAGGGCCTCCTCGGCCGCGCTGTCGAGGGTGTCGCGCCCCTCCCGGTAGGCCTCCATCGTCGCCGCGAACGCCGCCGGCTCGACGTAGCCGAAGATGCGGTCGATCTCCTTGCCGGAGGGATCCAGGAAGAGCACCGTGGGGAAGCCGACGACGTGGTAGCGCTTGGCCACCTCGAGGCCCTCGCCCAGCTCACCGTCGAGCTTCACCGCGATCCAGGCCTTCGAGGACTCGAGCACCACCTCGTCGGTGAAGACGTTCCGGTCCAGCAGGTGACAGGGGCCGCACCAGGTCGCGTAGACGTCGACCATCAGGGGCTTCTTCTCGGTCTCGGCCCGGGCGAGGGCCTCGGCGAAGCTCGAGTCGACCCACTGCAGCGGGCTGGTGCCGGCCCGGGCGAGGGCGGGCAGGCAGAGGGCGGCGAGGAGGGCGAGCCGGGGGGCGAGGCGCGCCATGGCGCTTCTCCTTCTCATCAGGCACCCCGGCCCCTTCCAGGGCCGGGGGCGGGGCAGGGTGGAGCTACCTTCAGGGCGTGGTGAGGACCACCCCGAGGTCGGTGAAGAGCGGGCCGATCCGGGCGCCCCGGAGGGTCGCGTGGCTCACCCGCAGCTGGCCGCCGGCCAGGGCGATGTCCGCCCAGAAGCCGGCCGAGCCGTCGGTGACGAGGTCGCGCCGCGTCCAGGTGCCGTCGGTGGCGCGGGAGGCGAGGACCAGGTTGCCGCCGGTGCCGTCGTGGTAGGCGACCAGCCACTGGCCGCCGTTGAGCACCAGGGCGTTGTCGGAGCCGACCAGGGAGACGCCGTTCGCGCTCGGATCCCGCAGGCCGTCGTCCACGACGCCGTTGTCGACCGCGGCGCCCGCCGCGGTGACGGTGTTCCAGAGGACGCGGTTCGTGCTGTCGTCCCGGTGGATGATCACGTACTCGCCGGCGCCGTCGAGGGCGATGGCGGGGAAGAGGCCGACGACCTCGCCACCGCCGCCGGCCACCGTGCTGCCGGTGCCCGCGCTGGCGGTCGAGGGATTGACGCCCACCGCCAGATCCAGCGTGCCCCGGATGCGGTCGTGGTAGGCCACGGTCACGCTGCCGGCGCTGGTCACCCAGAGGGCGGGCATCAGGCCGACGCCGACCGGCAGGTCGTCGAGGGCGCTCGCCGAGAGCTCCTCGGAGCAGGCCGCGGCGCCGCCGTCGTCGACGCAGACCTCGCCGCTCGCGCAGGCCGGAGCGCAGTCGGCGCGCTCGGTCTGGCAGGCCGGGCCCGCGCCGAGGTCGGCGCAGAACTCACCGGTGGCGCAGCCGGCGGGGCAGGGCGGCGGCGGGGCGTTGCCCGCCTCGACCGTCACGAAGTCCCAGTCGGCGGCGGCGCCGGGGGTGGCGCTCTTGGCCCGGGCGACCTTCAGGGCGGTCGCCAGCGGATCGGAGTCGCTCTCCTTCTGGAAGTAGGCGATCACCGGGATGCCCGAGCCGTCCACGGCGATGGCGCTGTAGCGGCCCACGTCGCCCGCCTCGTCGACGGTGTGGAAGGTCCAGGCGCCGGCCGAGCGGCGGGCGTAGCGCAGGGCGCTGTTCTCGACGTCGTAGTAGCTGACGTGCACGACGTCGCCGGAGGCCACCGCGATGTCGGTGTAGCGGCCCACCTCGGGGCCGGGGTCGGCGATGCCGCCGCGCGGGCCGTTGGGATCGGCGGTGGGGGTGCCGCCGGCGGGCAGGCCGTCGATCCAGGTGGTCTCACCCCGGGTGCCGTCGGCGCCGAAGGCCACGACCACGAGGTCGCCGTGATCGCCCTCGTAGGCGGAGACCAGGGCGCTGCCGTCGGAGAGGAGGCCGAGGGCCGAGTGCCTTCCCACGTCCCGGGCCGAGAGGGGCGGCAGGGCGAGGCAGTCGCAGGTGAGATCCGCGACGGTGCAGGCGTCGTCGATGTTGGTGTGATCGTCGAAGGCCAGCAGGTAGCCGGCGTCGCAGGTCTGGGCGCAGCTGCTGTTGTCCAGCGGCGCGGCCTGGCAGCGGTTGTTGGAGACGCTGCAGACCTGACCGAAGGAGCAGGCACCACCGCAGGGGTTCTCGCCCACGCAGAAGCCGGCGAAGCAGGTGAGGCCATCGGCGCAGGCGCCGTCGGTGCAGAGCTCGAAGGTGCAGACCTGGGAGACCACCGGCTCGTTGTTGCACGCCGCCGGTCCGAGGCCCCCGGTGGTGTGATCGAGGCACTTCTGGCCGGCGACGGTGCAGTCGACGTCCTCGGAGCAGGCATCGTAGCGATCCACGCAGACGCCGTTGCGGCTGCAGGTCTGGCCCGGGCAGCACTCGGCCTCGCCCTCGTCCTCGCAGAAGCGGGCGCCGGGGCAGCAGGTGCCGTCGAGGCAGAGGTAGCGGGCGCCGAAGCGCTCCATGCACTGATCGTTGGTCGTGCAGCTGTCGCCGATCCCCGCGTCGACGAGGCCCTCCCCCCGGCAGTTCGAGCAGCCGGTGAGGCCGACGAGGATCGGAATCAACAGGATCCAGAGCGTTGCGAATCGCGTCACGGTTACGGTCCCTTTCCCTCTCTTGGGCCGGTCGGAAGGCAGACGGATCCGCCCGAACAGCGGATCTCCCTCTCACGCCCGAATTCCGACCATTCTATCGACTCCGGCGCCGATGCCTCAAGGCGCCGCCCGGGGACCTTGCCTGGAGGCCGCCCGGGGTGGTCTATCCGGCCCATGCCCTCCTTCCTCCTCGTCCTCCTCGCCGGCCCCGAGACCGAGACGGGCCGCGCCCGGGAGGCGATCGCCACCGCCCACGCCCTCCTGGCCTCGGGGATGGCCGAGAAGGTCGAGCTCCTCCTCTCCGGTGCCGGGGTCGACTGGCTCGCCCGCCTGGCCGCCGGGGCCGAGGAGGCGGCGCCGCTGCGATCGGCGCAGGAGGCCGGGGTGGTGCTCAAGGCCTGTACCCGGGCGGCCTCCGAGCGGGGCGTGATCGACACCTTCGACGCCCTGCCCGAGGTGATCGCCGCCGGGGCGCCGACCCTGATCGCCTCCCGCGCCTCCGCCGGCTGGACCCTGCTGACCTTCTAGTCCTCCCGCTGGCCGGGCGAGGGCTCGGCGACGTCCAGGAGGAGATCCAGGACCATCCAGAGGTGGTGGTCGTTCGCGTGGGGTACCACCCGCTGGTAGGCCAGCCGGATGCCGAAGCGGCCCAGGTTCAGGGAGACGCCGAGGGCGCCGGCGAGCTGGAAGGTGGCCCGGGCGGCGCCGCCGGGATCGGTCACCGGACGCGGGATCCAGATCAGCCAGGGATCGGCCTGGGCGAAGAGGTCGAGGAAGGGGAGCGGCCGGTAGGCGGCGGTGCCCGAGAAGCCCATCCGCAGCGCCATCAGGTTGTCCACGTAGAGGCCGCCCCCGCCCTCGACGTGGAAGGCCCAGGCCCCTTCCTGCCGGCGGTAGGTGGCCGCCGCCTCCAGGCCGCCGGAGCTGCGATCCCGCCCGGGGACCATCATGAAGAGACTGTTGCGGGTCCCAGCCGGGAAGATGAAGCGCAGGGAGCCGAGCCAGAACTGCGAGGTGCGGGCGGAGGGGTTGGCGAGCGACCAGTGCGCCTCCACCGCGATGTTGCCGGTGTCCACCGGGCTCTCCGGGAGGGAGGGGGTCAGGAGGATGGGGACCGCCACGCCGAAGACGACCCCCTTGGGGCTGCGCACCAGGCCACGCAGCTGGGCCTCGGCGAAGGTCGGCACCCGGGCGCCCACCGCCAGGCCGGTCTCCAGGCGGGTCCGGGTGGCCAGGCTGGCGCCGATCCCCGCCAGCGGGAGCGGGGCGCCGTCGTCGACCACGCGCCCGAGATCGACCTGCTCCTCTTGATCGCCCCAGCCGGGCACCTGCTCGGCGCTGATCACCGGAGGCGTCAGGGCGTCGGCGGGGGCCGCGCCGGTCTCCTCTGCCGCCGCGGGGGCCGGGGAGAGGAGGAGGAGCGCGAGGAGCGCCAGGAGGTGGCCAACGCGACGCACGACGGGAGTATACTCGACGGCACCATGTGGCGACTCCTCTCGCGGCCCCTGTCGACCGCCCTGGGGCTCCTGCTGGCGGTCGCCCTCGCGGCCCCGGCCTCCGCCGCCGGGCCCGCCACCGGGACCCTGATGGTCACCTCCATCACCCCCGGAGCGCGGGTCGAGCTCGACGGCAAGCTCGTGGGGCACCTGCCCCTGGCGAAGCCCCTGCGCCTGCGGGCGGGCCGGCACAAGCTGAAGGTGAGCAAGCCGGGCTTCATGGAGGTCGAGGAGACGGTCGTCGTGCGGGCCGGCAAGCGCACCGAGCAGGACGTCATGCTCCTGGCCTTCGCCGGGGTGCTCAACGTGCGCTCGGATCCCGAGGGGGCCGAGGTGCGGATCGGCGGCGAGGTGCTGGGGAAGACCCCGCTGAAGAACGCCGAGCTGGTCCCCGGGGAGCAGACCGTGGTGGTGGCCCTGGAGGGCCACGCGCTCTGGGAGAAGAAGCTCGAGGTGCAGGCCGGCAAGACCTACCAGTTCCGGGCGATGCTCGAAGCGACGGCGCCCGGTGATGTGGCCGTCGTGGATCTCGCCGCCATCGACGCGGTGGAGCTGGGGGGGGAGGTCGATCCCTTCGCCATCGTCGAGCTCGACGCGCCGACTCCGACGCCGACGCCGGCCCCGACCCCGGCGACGGCTACCGGGGAGCCCGCCTCCGGCCCGGGCGAGGCGCCCCTGGCGGCCGTGAGCCCGCTGCCCGGGCCGATCGACGTGGGCCCCGCCGTGGCCCCCGGCCCGCGCCGGCCCCTCCTGAAGCAGTGGTGGTTCTGGACCGCCGTGGGCGTGCTCGCCACCGGCGCCATCGCCGCCGGCGCCGCCAGCGCGCCGCCGTGGCCCGTGCTCGACTGCACGCCCGTCTCGGGCGTCGACGGGCACCTCGGCCTCTCGGCCTGCGGCCGCTAGCTGGCTGTGAGCTTCGAGCTGCGAGCTGCGAGCTCGTTCACCCCTCGAGATCCCGGTCAGCACCGGCCAAGAGCGCGGTCGGCGCGCGGTGGCTCGAGAGCGGCGCGCCGGTCGAGGGAGAGCACCCGTCCGGGGGCGTGGAGGGGCCGGCTTCGCGGAGCGAACCAGCACGGATCGAAGCCGGACCCGACCTCGAGCGAGCCGGAGGCGGGTCATCGCGTCAGAGCGTCCGCGTCAGCAGGCGACCCGCCGGAGGGGAGCGTCCCCCGGACGGGTGCTCCCCCTCGGCCGAAGCAGCGCCGCGACGGGCCGCGACGTGCGCCTACCGCTCCTTGCCCTCCCAGAACTCGTCGCGCAGCTCGTCCTTCGCCTCCTCGACCTCCTCGATGATCAGGAAGAGGTCGGTGACCGAGCCGGCGTTGCCGTTGTCGAGCGCGGTGACCTGCAGCTTGAGCCGCTGCTCGCGCGGCAGGCGCAGGGAGAGATCGGGCGTGCGGGCCTCGAAGTTCGGGCTCCACTCGCCGAGGTTCTCGAGCATCTCGTTGCCCTGGTACATGCGCCCGGTGAGGAAGCCGGTCACGAAGGTGTCGATGATCTTGCCGGCCTCGTCGAGGACCTCGACCAGGATCACGTTGTCGACCTTCCAGGGCGCGGTGCCGGCCTCGTCGCCGGCGAAGCTCGCGCGGCTCCTCGGGCCCAGCACGAAGACCGGGGACTCGCCCTTCGCCACGACCGCCGGCACCATCTCGAAGTTGGTCGGGCGGATCTCGATGTCCTCCCGCTTCTCGATCTTCATCAGGGTCTCGGTGGCGGTGGTCGGGACCGCGCTCAAGATCGGGAAGCCCCCGGGCGGCGTGGCCGGGATCGTGGGGATCGTACGGGCGGGGCAGCCCGCGAGGGGCAGCAACGCGAGGGCGAGGAGCATTCCGGTGAGGCGCATGGCGACAGTCTCCCTCCGGGGGCCGGGGGGGCGTCAAGGTGCGCTGGTTTCCAGTAGACTCTGGCGATGCGTCTCCTTCCTTCGAGGCTCGCCTCCGGGCTGGGTGCGGGCCTCCTGGCGCTCGCCCTGATGGGGGCCGGGCCGGCGGCGCCGCAGCCCGGGTCGAAGCCCCCGGTGGTCCCGGAGGTCCCGGCGGCGGGCCCCTGCGCGGCGGCCGCGCCGCTGGTGGAGACCTCGCTGCGCCAGCCCTCGAAGGCGGCGCGAGAGGCCCTGGCGGCCGCGCCCCTCTACGAGGCCGAGCTCTCTCTGGATCCCGAGAAGGGGCTCCTCACCGGCCGGCTGCGGGTGACCGTCCCGGCGAGCTGGGAGGGCCCCATCGTCCTGGTCCTGCCGGTGGAGGGCGGCACCTCGGCCTCGCCCTTCGAGTGGAGTGCCCCGCGGATGGCGGTGGGGGCCGGCCAGCTCGCGCCGGTCGCTCCGAAGGTCCAGCAGGGCCTGCTGATCTTCGAGGGGCCGGCCGGCGAGGGTCCCCGGACGGTCGCCCTGGAGCTCCAGGCCACCTTCCCCTCCCTGGGACCCCCCGGGCTGAACGACGCCTTCCTCGCCCTGCAGCCGGGCCCCATCGACTTCGAGCTGGGGTCCCTGGCCGCGCACCGGCTGGGGATGACCCTGCGGGAGGCCTACCCCGTGCTCCTCGCGCGCGGGGCCGGGCCGCGCCTCGCGCCGACGCCCTGGGGCGCGCCGCTGCCCTCGCCGCCGGCCTGCCACCTGGTGAGCGTCGAGGTGCCGCGCGGCCACACCCTGCGGGCGAGCGGGCTCCAGGTCGGGCGGATCCCCGAGGGCGAGGACCGCCTCCGCTTCGCCTTCGCCGCCGGGGAGCTGCGCCGCTTCTCGCTGGTCGCGCTCCCCGAGGAGCGGCCGGCCGTCGAGGCGAAGCAGAAGGGCCTCACCCTGCGGGTGAGCGCCGAGAGCGAGGAGAGCGCGCGCCGCCTCCTGGGCTGGACCCGCGCGGCCCTCGCCTCCCTCGAGGCCGAGTGGGGGCCCTATCCCCGCGCCACCCTGGAGATCGCGACCGTGCCCCTCTCGGGGGCCGTGGACGGCCTGCGCGGGGGAGGGCTGGTGCTGGTCTCGACCGTCTTCGAGGGGGACGGCGACATCGGGGCGCTGGCCTCCCTGCAGGAGAGCGGCGGCGGCGCCGACCTGCAGGAGCTGACCCTGGTCCACCAGCTCGCCCATCAGTGGATCGGGGAGCAGGTGGCGACCCCCGGGCCCGCCCAGCCGGTGCTCGAGGAGCTGGTGGCGAGCTACGGCCTGCTGCGCCACGCCGCCCGCCGCCACGGCGCCGCCTCGGCCGAGGCCCTCTCCGACTCGGTGCTCGCGCAGCTCTACCGCGCCTGGCGGATGTTCGGCGCGCAGGATGACGCGGCCGACCGGCCCTTCGAGGCCCTGGGCCTCGGCGGGTGGGTGGGGCTCTGCGCCGGCAAGGGCTCGCTCCTCCTGCCGAAGGCCGAGGCCGCCTTCGGGCCGAAGCCCGTGCGCCTGGCCGTGCGCCGCTGGCTCGCCGAGGGCAGGGGAGGGGTGCGGGATCGGGCCTCCCTGGAGGCGGCGCTGGTGAAGGCCGTGGGCGAGAAGCGGGCGCCGGAGGTCCGGCCCCTCTTCGCGCGCCACCTCGACGAGGCTCACGGCGACGAGGACCTGGGCGTGGCCGACCTCGGCGCGCTGGGGAACTTCGGCATGCTCCCCCAGGGGATGCCGATGGCCCCCTTCGGGATGGGCCCCATCGACGACGCGGCCCTCCAGCAGATGATGGAGGAGATGCTCCGCGCCCTGCAGGGCGTCTCGCCCTGATCCAGGATCCCTGCCCCGGCGAGGACGCTTCCACCTAGCCGCCGATGCAGGCGCTCGGCCGCGCCTGGCAGGCGCCGTCGACGCAGAGGCCGGAGAGGCACTGGTCGTGGGCGCTGCAGGCGGCGCCGGCCGCCCGGGGGGCCACGCAGACGCTCACGCTGCAGAAGCCGCTGGCGCAGGGGCGATCGGGGGAGCAGGTGGCGCCCTGGAGGGCCTCCTCCACGCAGCGTCCACCGACGCAGGCGCTCAGGTAGGGGCAGCGGTCGTCCCGGTCGCAGGGGGCGCCGAGGGTCGTGAAGGCCGGCGGAGCGCAGGTGCCGCCGGCGCAGGTCGAGCCGAGCAGGCAGCGATCGTCGACGCCGCAGGCCTCCCCGTTGGGGACCCGCGCCACGCACCGGCCATCGCGGCAGAAGGCCTCGGCGCCGCAGGTGCTCTGGCCCGCCTCGCAGGCAGCGTCGATCCCGGCGAGGGGGAGGCAGGTGCCGCAGAAGTCGAGGCCCAGGACGCAGTCCGTGCCCGGGGCGCAGACGAAGTACTCGGCGTCGAGGCCACACTCGCCCCCGGCGGGCTGGAGGCCCTGCCAGAGGCCCGCGCAGGGGCCGGTGAGCTCGTAGAGCTGGTCGGCGCAGGCCACCGCCTCGAGGTGGGCCTGGCAGGCGGCGAGGGCGCTCGCGTCGAAGGCCAGGAGGCCCGCCGCCTCCAGCTCGACGTAGGCCGTCTCGAAGCCCGCGTGGCAGCTCTCCCCGAAGGCGCTCAGGCAGGCCTCGAGGGTGTCGACGTTCATCCGGCCGCAGCGCAGGTAGAAGTCGCAGAAGGCCGGGGCGATCGTCTCGCAGTAGTCCACGGCCGAGAGGGGCGGACCGGCGTCGAGCGCTGCGCCGCCGTCCGGATCGGCCTCCGGGTCCGCGGCAGAGCAGCTCGCCACGACGCCGAGGAGCAGGATGAGGTGGAGGCAGCGCACGAGGAGACAGTGAGAGACCGGAGCGGGCGCCGTCAACCGCTCACTTCGCGGCGGCCTCGGTGCCCTCCGGTCGGGGAGGCCGCCGGAGGTGCTTGCGACAGAAGGCCTCGAACTCGGGTCGTGGCATGGGCCGGGCGAAGAGGTAGCCCTGGTAGATGTCGCAGTCGTGGGCCCGCAGCTGTGCGCTCTGCGCCTCGGTCTCCACCCCCTCGGCGACCACCTTGAGGTCGAAGATCCGCGCCATCTTGAACATGGTGTCGAGCATCGCCTGGTCCCCGGCGTCGGTGTCGAGCTCCATGATGAAGGCCCGGTCGATCTTCAGCTCGTCGAGAGGGAGGCGCTTGATGTAGCTCAGCGAGGAGTAGCCGGTGCCGAAGTCGTCCATCGAGAAGCGGATCCCGAGGGTGCGCAGCTCGTTCATCAGCTCGACCACCCGATCCAGATCCTCGGCGACGACCGACTCGGTGATCTCGAAGATCAGGTGCCCCCGGAGGGCCTCACCCAGGAGGCGCTCGGTGAGCTGCCTGACCCGGGTGACGAAGCCCTGGTCCAGGAGCTGCCGGATGCTGAGGTTCACCGAGATCTGCTCGGGGGCCAGCCCCGCCTCGTGCCAGCTGCGGTAGTCGGTGAGGATCGTCTCGAGGATGTGGTCACCGAGCTCGATGATGTAGCCGGTGTACTCGGCGATGGGGATGAACTCTCCGGGCGAGACCGGGCCGCACTCTTTGCTGTTCCACCGCACCAGGCCCTCGGCGCCGACCACCAGGCCCTCGGCGTCGACCTGGGGCTGGTAGTGCAGGGAGATCTCCTCGCGCTCGAGGGCGAAGTGGAGCAGGCGCTCGATCTCCAGGTGCCTCTCCACTCGATGGGACATCTCCTGGTTGAAGACGAAGACCCCGTCCCTGCCGGTGGCCTTCACCTCGTACATGGCGATGTCCGCCTGCTTGATCAGCAGTCCGGCGACCTCGTCCCCGGGCAGGATCGGAGAGAGCCCGATGCTGGCGGAGAGGAAGAGGTGGTGACCCTCGATCACGTAGGTCTGCTTGATGGTCTCGAGGAGCTTCGCCGCCAGCGCCCGGGTGGTCTCGCTGCAGATCTCGAGATCGGGCGAGGGGCCGGCGACGGCGATGAACTCGTCACCCCCCAGCCGGGCGAGCACGTAGCCCTCCGGCAGGACCTCCTGGATGCGGCGGGAGACCTCCTGGAGCAGGCGATCCCCCACGTCGTGCCCGAGGGAGTCGTTGACCACCTTGAAGTGGTCCAGGTCGATCAGCAGCAAGCAGGAGTAGGTGCCGTCCTCGCGCAGGCCGTTGACCAGCTGCTGCAGGTGCTCGAGGAAGAACTGGCGGTTTCGCAGGCCGGTGAGCGCGTCGTGGGAGGCCTGATGGTGGGTCCGCAGCAGCAGGGCGTTGGCGCCGTCGGCGGCGTAGATGAGCACCCCGGCCAGGACGAGCGCGAAGGCTGTCAGGACGTGGCTGTACCACTCGCCGATGCTGGCCAGGTAGAGGACCAGAGGGGCGGAGGCCAGCACGATGAGCGGACGGTAGAGGCGGCGGTCGGGATAGAGCAGGGCCGAGGTGACCGTGATGGTGCCGATCTCGGTGAAGACCGCGATGAAGTGGAGGTTCTGCTCCGTGTTCCCCACGTAGATCAGGAAGATGCCCGTCCAGAGGAGGATCAGCACGTAGTAGAAGACCGAGAGCTGCCGGTACCAGCGCTCGAAGCGCCGCTTGCTCATCGTCTCGAGCTCGAGGTCCCGGTAGAGGTACCAGCCGAAGGCCGAGAGGAGGACCAGGCTCGCGTACCAGATCAGCGCCGGGAGCTGGATGCCGTGCCGCCAGCTGAGAACGATGTAGCCGAGCCCCGGGCCCAGAGAGAGCGCGATGATGACCGGAATCTGCCGCCGCAGAAAGGTCGGAAAGAGTGGTCGGTCCATCCCCTCCGCCAGCTTACTACAGGCCCTCGGCGGGAACCCCTAGGCTACTTTCTGCCGCCGCGCTCTTCGCTGTGGCTCGGTTCCGGAGTGTGGAGCTCGCGCAGTTGCTGTACGCGGGTGATGATGTCAGCGGAATCGAATGGGATCACCGCAGTTGGCAGGATCGCAGCACGATCCGGGACCAGGTCTTCTGGCTGGCCGTGGAGGCCTGCCTGCGGCTTTGAGGGGGATGCCCTCACCCCTGCTCGGTTCTCCATCTTCTGGCCCGTGGCGAGGACCCGAGGCCCCCACTTTGGGCTAGACCGGAGCCTCGAACGACTCACCGGCGCCGTCTGAGGATGCGCCTTCCGTCAGAAACACTTCGCCAAGAGGGCGATTGATCCCTGCGCCTACGCCTCGTCGAGTTTCTGTCTCGCCTCGAGCCGTTCGAGATCGACGAGGTCCTGCTTCCGCCCCGAGGCCCGCTTGTTTCTGATGAGGGCTTCCAACCCCAGAAGCTGGATCGGAGCCCCCGCATAGGTCGACTCGATGCGGTCGGGCCACGCCTCGTCGAACTCCACCCCATCGATCGCCGTGATGATGTCGATCCGGTTCGGCTCTACCCCGATCTGGTAGATCGTCCCTGACACCGAGAGGTCATCCTCCCTCAAGTCGGCGAGGGGCGCACCGAAGCGGGTGAGAGCAGCGATGACCCGCGTCGCGTTCTCGGGATCCGGCCGGACCCAGACATCCAGTTCCTTGGTGTAGCGAGGCAGGGTGTGGAGCATCACCGCGTGCGCCCCGACGACCAGGAACTCAGCCCCGGCGTCGGACAAGGCGACAAACAGATCTCTGAAGTCTTCGTTCGCCGGCATCTTCGCCTCGCCAGATGTGCACCTCGTCCACGAGCTCGTGGGCCGCAGCCCAGATTCCTTCCGGGCCCACCTTCGCCCAGAATTCGAGATCGAAGCGCCCGTCGTCCTTCTCTCCGTTGCGGAGCACCCTGCTCATCACCACTGCTCGATCTCGGCTCATAGCCGCCATTCTACCACGGCGATGATGGTGTCAGTGGAGCCGACCCCCGCGGAGCGGATTCCAGGGATCCGATCGTGGAGGGTCACTCCAGGTCCTCGGCGAAGAGGGCCTCGACGAAGGAGGCCGTCTCGAAGGGGCGCAGGTCGCCGACCTGCTCGCCGGTGCCGATGTAGCGGATCGGCAGCGCGGTCTCGGCGGCGATGCCGATGACCACTCCGCCCTTGGCGGTGCCGTCGAGCTTCGTCAGGGCGATGCCGGTCAGCGAGACCGCCTCCTTGAAGAGGCGGGTCTGCTGCAGGGCGTTCTGGCCGGTGGTGGCGTCGACCACCAGGAGCACCTCGTCGGGCGCCCCGGCGCGGGCCTTGCCCATCACCCGGTGGATCTTCTGCAGCTCCTCCATCAGCGGGATCTTGGTGTGCAGGCGGCCGGCGGTGTCCGCGATGATCACGTCGGCCTCCACGGCCTTCGCGTGCTCGATCGCGTCGAAGATCACCGAGGCGGGATCGGCGTTGTCGCTGCCCTTCACGACCTCGGCGCCCACGCGCCCGCCCCAGACCTCGAGCTGCTCGACCGCGGCGGCCCGGAAGGTGTCGCCGGCGGCCAGCACGACCTTCTTGCCCTCGGCCGCGAGGCGGCCGGCGAGCTTGCCGATGGTCGTAGTCTTGCCCACGCCGTTCACGCCCACCACCATGATCACGAAGGGCCCGCCCTCGGCGCCGACCTCGAGCGAGAGGCCCCCGTTCTCCTCGTTCTCGAGCAGGGCGGTGATCCGCTCGCGCAGGGCGCCCTTCAGATCGGCCTCGCCCTTCAGGCCCTTGCCCGCCGCCTCGCGCACCTGCTCGACCAGCTCGGTGGCCGTGTGCACGCCGATGTCGGCGGCGAAGAGGATCTCCTCGAGCTCCTCCAGGGCCTCGTCGTCGATGCTCTTGCCCAGCACCCGGCCGAGCTTCGAGAGGAAGCCGCCGCGGGTGCGGGCCAGGCTCTCGGTGAGGGAGCCGCTCGGGGCGAGGAGCGCGGCCCGGCGGGCCTCCTCCTCGGCGATCCGCGCCTCCTCCTCGGCCTGCTGGCGCGCCGCCTCGGCGGCCTCCTCCTCCTCCTCGGCCTGGCGCCGGGCCTCTGCCTCCTCGCGGGCGCGGGCCTGCTCCTCGAGGAAGGCCTGGCGGCGCTGCTCCTTGGCGGAGAGCTCGGCGTCGGGCTCGGGCGCTGCTTCGGCCGCGGCCGGCTCGGCGGCGGTGGCCGGCACCTGCTCCACGGCGGGCTCGAGGGCCGGCGCGGGTGCGTCCTCGGCGCCGTAGATCTCCGCCCGGCGGCGGGCCCGGGCGCGGCGCAGGGCGTAGACGAAGAAGATCACCACGAGCAGGGACAGCCCCCAGCCCAGGGCGACCGAGGGATCGAAGGGCAGGGCACCCTCCGCCGCCGGCGTCCCGGTGCTCTCGACCGTCCCCGTACCGCTCTCCACCCCGACCTCGGTCTCGCCGACCGCCTCCGCGTCAGCGGTAGCCCCAGCCTCAGCCTCAGCTTCCGCCTCAGCCTCAGCCATGACCTCCGCGTCCCCCTCCGCCGCAGCAACAGCCTCGGCCTCGGCGGGAGCACCGGCGAGGGCCTCGGGCTGGGCCTCCACCTCCACCTCGGGGGTGGCCGGCGGGGCGGTCTCGGTCGTCTCGGGCGTCGTCTCGGTCTTCACGGCCTCGGGCATCCGGACTGTATAGGCCAGCCCGGAGCCCCTGCGAATGCCAAAGACGCCCCTAGGCGGCGGCGGTGGCGGTCGCGGCCTCGGCCGCCTTGAGGTTCACGCTCACCAGCTTGGAGACGCCGGGCTCCTCCATGGTGATGCCATAGAGGGTGTCCGTGATCTCCATGGTCACCTTGTTGTGGGTGATGAGCACGAACTGCGAGCGCTGCGCCATCTCGGCCACGGTCTGGTTGTAGCGGCCCACGTTGTGGTCATCGAGGGGCGCGTCGACCTCGTCCAGGAGGCAGAAGGGCGTCGGCCGCACCAGGAAGATGGCGAAGATCAGGGAGATGGCCGTGAGGGCCTTCTCACCGCCCGAGAGCAGGGTGACGCTCTGGAGCTTCTTCCCCGGGGGCTGGGCGTGGATGTCGACGCCGCTGCGAAGCGGATCGCTGGGGTCGAGGAGGACCAGGCCCGCCTTCCCGCCGTTGAACATGCGGGGGAAGATCTTCTGGAAGCGGACGTTCACCGCCTCGAAGGTCTCGACGAAGCGCCGCTTGCTGGTGCGGTTGATCTTGGTGATGGCCTTGGCGAGGCGCTCGAGGGAGGCGTCGAGGTCGGCCTTCTGCGCGGAGAGGAAGGTGTGCCGCTCGGAGATCTCCTCGAACTCGGAGAGGGCGGTGAGGTTCACCTCGCCCATCTTCTCGATCTTGGAGCGCAGGGCGGCGGCCTGCTCGGCGTCGGTCTCGTCGGGCATCCGGTGGTGGTGCCAGAGGTGGAGGGCTTCGCCGACCGAGAGGTCGTGCCGCTCGCGCAGGCGCTCGGCCAGGTTGCGCAGCTCGATCTCGTGCTCGCGCCCGGCCATCTGCAGGTCCTGGTACTCGGTGCTGCGCGCCTCGCGGCCCTCGCGCAGCTGCTCGAGGGCGGCCTCGCGCTCCTTGAGGACCTCGATGCTGCGGGCGAGCTCGGCGCGGCCCTGCTCCAGGCCCTGGCGAAGGCTCTGGCCCTCCTCCCGGGCCCGGGCGGCGGCGACCCGCGCCTCGTTCATGCCCTCGAGGATCTTCTCGGCTCGCTCGGCGCTGCCGCCCAGCCAGCCCTGGAGGGAAGCCAGCCGCTCGCGCTGCTCGTTGGCGGTGCGCTCGAGGTGGGCGATCTCCTTGCCCAGGGCCTCGTGCCGCTCGGCGTCGGCGGCGTTCTTCACCCGCAGGCGCGTGACCTCGGACTGCTCCTCGGTGAGGTGGGCCTCGGCCTCGTCGCGGGCGCGGCCGAGCTCCTCGACCTTCCGCTCGCGGTCGGTCTGCTCGTGCTCGGTGGTGGAGAGGCGCTCGTGGGTGCGCTTCACCTCCTGGTCGATCTCCTTGAGCGTGGCCTTGAGGGACTCGGACTCGTGGGTGGCCAGGCTCAGGCGCTCGGTGAGGCGCTCCAGCTCGTCGGTCAGGCGGTGCTGCTCCTTCTCCTGGCTGACGATCTCGATCTGCTCGCTGTGGCTGCTCTTGGAGAGGTCGCGGACGGCCTCCTCCAGGCTGCGCTGGTGGTTCACCAGGCGGTCGCGCTCGGCCTTGTTGCGCTCGAGGTCGGCCGTGAGGTTGCTGATCGCGGAGGCGAGCTCGGCGGTCTCCCGGCGCAGCTCGAGGAGGTGCATGCCGGTCTTCTCGGACTCGCCGCCGAGGATGACGCCCTCGCCGGTGAGGACGGTGCCGTCCCGGGTCACCAGGCGCAGGCCGGGCTTGAGCTCGGGCCAGAGGGCGAAGGCCTCCTCCAGGCTGTCCACCAGGACGATGCCCGCCATGAGGTGATCGACGATCTCCTCGAAGCCCGGCTCGACCTTCACGGCCTCCCGGGCCGGGCCGATGATGCCGGGCTTGCCCAGCAGCGAGCTGGGATCCGCGTCGGTGTGGGGCCGCAGGTCGTCCATCGGGACGAAGCCGCCGCGGCCGCCGGTGCGGTCCTTGAGGAAGTTGACCAGGGTCAGGCCGGCCTCGCGGGAGCGCACCAGGATGTGCTGTAGGCGGTCGCCGAGGGCGGCCTCGAGGGCGACCTCGAACTCGGGCTGGGACTGGATGACGTCGGCCAGCAGCCCGGCGACGGCGTCCTCGGCCAGGCCCTCGGCCTCGTCGCGGTGGAGCATGACGGTCTGCACCGCCGGCTCGTAGCCCTCGTAGCTCTGCTGGATGGCGACGATGGACTCGTGCCGCGCCCGCTTGTCGGCGAGCACGTCCCGCAGGGAGCCCAGCTCGGCCTCGAGGCTGGCGATCTTCCCCCGCACGAGGTCCAGCTCGACGCTGGTGGCCTGGCGCCGGTCCTCCAGCTGCAGCTGCAGCTGGCGGGTGCCCTCGAGCTTCTCGCCCAGGGCGCTCTGGTGGACCTGCAGCTCCTCGATGCGGGCGCGAGAGGTCTCGCGCTCCTCGCGGGCCCGCTCCTGCCGGGCCTCGAGGTCCGCGCGCTGCTTGGCCAGGCCCTCGAGGTGGGTCTTGCCCTGGGAGAGGAGGCGGACGGCCTCGAGGGCGGCGGTCCGCTGGGTCTCCAGCCGCTCGGTCAGCCCGGCCAGCTCCTCCCGGTGACGGGTGGTCTGCTGCTGCCGGCCGTCGAGGACCTCCTTGTCGGCGGTGAGGACGGCCTCGAGCTCGCCCCGCTCGGCGGCCAGCTCCTCGAGCTTGGCCTTCAGCTCGGTGAGGCGCTCCTCGAGGTGGGCGATCTCCTCGCGGCTCTCCACCGCGCGGGTGCCCAGGCTCTCCTTCTCGCGCTCGAGGTTCTGGAGCCGCTCCTCGTGGAGGCGGACGTCACCCTCGGCGCGGGCGGCCTGCTCCTGCAGGGCCGCGAGGCGGGCCTCGTCCGCGGTCATGGCCTCGCGGGCCTCGGCGAGGGCAGCCTGGGAGGTGTGGATCTGCTCGGCGTCGTCGTCCAGGTGGAGGTGGGCGGTCTGCTCCTGCAGGCGCAGGGCCTCGCGCTCCGCGCGGACCTCCAGCCAGCGGTGGGAGGTGAGGTGCACCTCGATGTCGCGCAGCTCGGCCTTGTAGGCCTTGTAGCGCTCGGCCTTCTTGGCCTGACGGTTCAGGCTGTTGAGCCGGCTGCCCAGCTCGGCGACGAGGTCGCCGACCCGCAGCAGGTTCTGCTGGGTGGCCTCCATCTTCCGCTCGGCGGCCTTGCGCTTGGCCTTGAAGCGGGTGATGCCGGCGGCCTCCTCGATGATGGCGCGGCGGTCGTCGGGCTTCGCCGAGACGATGAGGCCGATGCGGCCCTGCTCGATGATCGAGTAGGCCTTGGTGCCCATGCCGGTGCCGAGGAAGAGCTCGGTGATGTCGAGGAGCCGGCAGGGCTGCTTGTTGATCAGGTACTCGGACTCGCCGGTGCGGAAGAGGCGCCGGGTGATGGCGATCTCCGCGAAGCTCCGGTAGCGGGTGGGGACCTCTTCGGGGGTGTCGTTCTTGAAGGTGAGGGTGACCTCGGCCATGCCCGCCGGGGGCCGGGCCTGGGAGCCGTTGAAGATGACGTCGGCCATGTTGCCGCCGCGCAGGTGCTTGGCGCTCTGCTCACCGAGGACCCACCGGATGGCGTCCACGATGTTGGACTTCCCGCAGCCGTTGGGGCCGACGACCCCGGTGACCCCGTCGTCGAAGCGCAGGACGGTCCGGTCCATGAAGGACTTGAAGCCGATGATCTCGAGGCGCTTTAGCCGCATTCGCAGGTATCTCCGCTGGTCCCTACTGCCGCCGGACCCCCGGGGGAGCCCCGGTGACCGACAAAAATAGCTTCTCCGAGCCGGATCCGTGAAAGGCGCAACACTTTTGGTCCGGGTCTTCCGCATCGAGGTGCGGTAAAAAACGGAACCTATTCGATCAGGTCGGACCTGATCCATCGAAAAGTGACGTGACCCTACATGACAATACCTGCCAGATCCGGGCCTGAGAAGGCCGGGCGGCCCCGGCTGCGTTCGCTAAGGCGCGAGATTCGCGAGACTCTCGCGCTCTCGGCGCCGGTGGCGGCCACCCAGCTCGGGATGATGGCCATGGGGCTGGTGGACATCGTCATGGTGGGGCCCCTGGGCACCGAGTCCCTGGCGGCGGTCAGCGTGGGCAACTCGGTCTTCTTCGCCCTGCTCATCCTCTGCCTGGGCGTGGTGCAGGCCCTCGATCCCCTGGTGGCCCAGGCCGTCGGGGCGAGGGACCGGGAGGCCGCCGGCCGCCACCTCTGGCAGGGGGCCTGGCTGGCCGTCTTCCTGGGCATCCCCCTGACCCTGCTCTTCATCGACTGCACCTGGATGTTCCGGCTGCTGGCCCAGGAGGAGGCGGTGAGCGTGCTGGCCGGCGACTACCTGGCCGGCCGGGCCTACTCCATCCTCCCCTTCCTGGTCTTCGCCGCCGGGCGCAGCTTCCTCAACGGCCTGGGGGACACCCGGCCGGTGATGTGGGTCGCCCTGGGGGCCAACGCGGTGAACGCCGCGGCCGACTGGGTGCTGATCTACGGCAACCTCGGCGCGCCCCGCCTGGGGGTGATGGGCGCCGGATTGGCGACCTCGATCGTCCGGGTCTGCATGCTCGCCGCGGTCTTCGTCCTCCTCGCCCGGCCCCACTACGCCGCCCTCCGGGGCCGGCCGGCCTGGCCCCACCTCGGGCACCTGCGGCGGATCGCCAACGTGGGGCTGCCCATCGGCGGCCAGCTCTTCCTGGAGGTCGGCCTCTTCGCCACCATGAGCATCTTCTCGGGCTGGCTGGGGGCCCGGGCCCAGGCCGCCCACCAGATCGCCCTCTCCCTGGCCTCCTTCTCCTTCATGGCCCCCCTGGGGCTCTCGATGGGGGCGACCGTGCGGGTGGGGCACGCGGTGGGGGCCGGCCGCCTCGACGCCGCCGAGCGGGCCGGGAAGGTCGCCATCGCGCTGGGCGCGGCGATCATGGGGACCGGGGCCGTCTTCTTCCTGCTCTTCCCCCGGGCCCTCTCCTCGATCTTCTCCCCCGAGCCCGAGGTGCTGGCGACCTCGGCGGTGCTGGTGGCCATCGCCGGCATCTTCCAGGTCTCGGACGGGGTGCAGGTGGTGGCCACCGGCTGCCTGCGGGGGGCGGGCGACACCCGCACCCCCTTCTGGGCCAACGCCCTCTCCCACTGGGCGCTGGGGGTCCCCCTGGCCTGGCTGCTGGCCTTCCCCGGCGAGATGGGGGTGCGCGGGCTCTGGTGGGGGATCACCGCCTCCCTCACCGGGGTGGCGGTGGTGGAGACCATCCTCTTTCTCAGGGGGGGATGGCGGAGCCTGGCCCGCCTCGAGGCCGGCCCGAGTTGACGCGGGGCGGCGTGGGGTCCTAGCTAGCTCCATGGCAGCTCCCCTCTGGATCTCCGTCGACATCGAGTCCACCGGGCCCGCGCCCGGCGTCTTCTCGATGATCTCCTTGGGCGCCTGGGTGGTGGGCAAGGACCGCCAGCAGGAGGGGACGACCTTCTATGCCGAGCTCGAGCCCATCTCCGAGAAGTACCAGGAGGCGGCGCTGAAGGTGGCCGCGCCGGGCAAGACCCACGCCCAGCTCTACACCGACGGAGAGGATCCCCAGATGGTGATGATCCGCTTCGTGGACTGGGTGAAGGATCAGGCGAGGCGCTACGGCGGCAGCCCCACCTTCGTCGCCCACAACGCGCCCTTCGACTGGATGTTCGTCACCTGGTACCTCTGGCGCTACGTCGAGGAGAACCCCTTCGGCTGGGCGGCCGTGGACACCCGGGCCCTCTTCTTCGGGATGAGCGACGCGGGCTGGAGCAAGACCCGCCTCGAGCAGATCAAACAGCGCTTCCCCCTCGACCGGATGCACAAGCACCACGCCCTCGAGGACGCGATCGAGCAGGGCGAGCTCTTCCTGAAGCTCCTCGAGGCCCGCCGGCCGCTGCCCGGCTAGGCACGGGGCCGGGGAGCGGCAAGGTGGGGCAGGGGTGGGGGATGCACCCGCTCTTTCGGCTTCCGTGCCGATTGGGTAGCTTCGCGCCTCCCATAGAACCCCCACCTCCGGAGAGGCGCCATGCTCCCACGCGCGATTTCTCTTCTCGTCCTCCTTCCCTTCCTCCTCCTCCCCGCCTGCCAGACCACGGTCAGCACCCCGGCCGGCGGTGGCGGCGGCGACGCCGTCGCGAAGAAGGCACACGACTGCAGCCAGCACGCCGAGGGCGAGGAGGGCTGCGGGGGTGACTGCGGCGCCAAGGCCGAGGCCAAGGAGGGCGAGGGCCACGACTGCAGCGCCGGCGCCGGAAACAAGATCGAGCACCCCGATGTCGAGAAGGAGGTCGTCGACGGGACGACCGTGCTGAAGGCCGGCGTCCCGCTGGGCAGCACCGCCGGCGCCACGGAGGTCACCGTCCAGGCCCTCCTCGACGAGCCCGAGAAGTTCGCGGGCAAGGTGGTGAAGGTCACCGGTGACGTCTCGGCGATGTGCCACCACAAGCGGGGCTGGTTCGCCCTGGTGGCGCCGGACAAGAGCGGCCGCAACCTCCGCGTGCTCACCGCCCCGAGCTTCCTGGTCCCCGAGGGTGTCATCGGCATGAACGCTTCCACCGAGGGCGTGGTCGAGCTGATCGAGATCCCCGAGGAGGCGGCCCGCCACTACGCCAAGGAGCACAAGCTCGGCGATCCGATGGAGATCGTCGGCCCGCAGAAGCAGGCCGTGATCCGCGCCGCCGGCGCCGCCTTCCGCCAGGCCTGATCCCGCCCGCCTCGATGTCCGACGCCAAGGCGAAGCGCCGGCCCGGCAAGGGCTGGCGACGGTGGCTCTACGACCTGCACCGCGACGCGGGCTTCCTCGTCGCGGGGCTGGTCTTCGTCTACGTGGTCAGCGGCATCGCCGTGAACCACCGCGAGCACTGGGACTTCAACTCGGTCATCGAGGAGAGGACCGAGCCCCTGGCCTCCCCGGCCGAGCTCCTGGGGCTGGCAGACGATCCCCGCGAGCCGGGCGTGCTTGCCCGGGACGAGGAGGCGGCCCTGGTCGCCGCGATCGGGAAGCGGCTGCGCCGCAGCCAGGTCCCCTTCAAACAGATGTGGCGCGGGCCGGACCGGCTCTCCCTCCTCTACGGCGTGGGCGGGAAGGACGTCGTCGACTACTTCCCCTCCACCGGAGAGGTCGAGCACCAGAAGCGCAGGGACCGCTTCCTCTTCCGGGCCTTGAACTACCTCCACCTCAACGAGGGGCGGGGCGCGTGGACCTGGCTGGCCGACGTCTTCGCCCTGCTCCTCTTCTTCCTGGCCGCCTCGGGCCTGGTGATGGTGAAGGCGCGGCGGGGCTGGCGCAGCCGGGCGGGCGTGCTCCTGGCCCTGGGCATCGTGCTGCCCTTCGTGGCGCTGGCGTTGATGCGATGAGCGCGAGGGGCGTGGACAGAGGGCCAGGCCCCCAGCCTATGCTGGGGCGTGCCCAGCCCTCCCGAAGACCCTCCGAGCGCGGCCGGCGCCTCGCCGGTGGTCGCTGCCCTCTCCTTCGCCGCGATCCTCGGCATCGCGGTGGTCGACTGGTGGGTGACCCAGGGGCTCTCCTTCTCGATCTTCTACCTGGTCCCGGTCTCGCTCCTGGCCTGGCGCGGCTCACTCACCCTCGGCCTCGTCGGCGCCGTCGTCGCGAGCTTCTTCTGGTTCGTGGCCGACTACAACAGCACCGTCTACGTCCACGCCTCGATCGGCGTCTGGAACGGCTTCGTCCGGCTCTCGATCTTCGTCGCCGCGGCGGTGGTCCTCGATCGGCACCGCAAGTCCCTCGGCCGGGAGCGGGCCCTGGCGCGCATCGACGGCCTGACCGGCTGCCGGACCTCCCGGGCCTTCTACGGCCACCTGGAGCTGGAGCTCGCCCGGAGCCAGCGCAGCGGCGAGCCCCTCACCGTCGCCTTCATCGACCTGGATCACTTCAAGAACGTGAACGATCGCCTGGGCCACCCGGCGGGGGACCGGGTGCTGGCCAGCGTCGGCGAGCGGCTGCGCGCGGAGGTGCGCCCCACCGACATCGTCGGGCGCCTCGGGGGCGACGAGTTCGGCCTCGTCCTGCCCGGCCTCGGCGAGGCGGCCGCGAAGGATGCCCTCGGGCGGCTCCTGGCGGCGGTCACCACCGTCCTCGACGGGATCGACCCCCTCGCGGGGGAGGTGGGCGCCAGCTTCGGCGCGATCACCTGTCAGGCCCCCGACATCGAGGCCAGGGGTCTGCTGCAGGCCGCCGACGATCTGATGTACCGGGCCAAGCGCGCCGGAGGTGCTCGCCTGCACCTGGAGCTCTGGCCCCCGCCCCCCTCGCCCCCCTCCCTCCCCTCGCAGTGAGAGGTGAAGCCATGCCCCGAGTGACACCCCAGACGCTCCCGGTCCCGGCCCTCCTGGCCGGTCTGCTCCTCCTCGCCCAGCCCGGCTGCCGCGCCGGCGACGACCTCTCCTTCGCCGAGGCGGGCCCGGTGGCGGGGGAGGCCGGGCGGGGCTCCTTCACCTTCGGCGCCGCCACGGCCGCCGCCCAGATCGAGGAGGGCAACGAGCACGCCGACTGGTGGGTCTTCACCCAGCCGGAGTCGGAAGGGGGCCTGGGCAAGGGCACCTTCGTGGGGGACGCGGTGGAGGGGTACTCGCGGGCGCTCGAGGACCTCGCCCTGATCGAGGAGCTGGGCCTCGACGCCTATCGCTTCTCGATCAACTGGGCGCGCATCGAGCCGGAGCGCGACGTGATCGACGCGACGGCGGTGGCCCACTACGGAGAGGTGATCGACGGCCTGGTCGCCGCGGGGGTGAAGCCCATGCTGACCGTCCACCACTTCTCCAGCCCGATCTGGGTGGACGACCCGCGGCAGAGCGCCTGCCCGGCGACGGAGACGGACACCAACCTCTGCGGCTGGGACGGGCCCCACGTGGACGCCGTCATCGCCGAGCTGGCCGAGCTGGCGGGGATGCTCGCCGCCGAGTACGGCGACCGGGTCGACGAGTGGTGCACGGTCAACGAGCCGATCAATTACCTGATCGCGGCCTACGGCATCGGGCAGTTCCCGCCCGGGGGCAACCTGCTCCTCGGGGACATCGGCAACGGGAACCTCGAGGGGACGACCCGGGTCATCAAGAACTACCTGCGGGCCCACGTCGCGATCTACGAGGCGATCGCCGCCAACGACACCATCGATGCCGATGGCGACGGCGTGGCCGCCAACATCGGCCTGACCCTCAACATCAACGAGTGGCAGCCCTGGGGGCCGGACGCCGACGATGTCATGGTCGTCTCCGAACACCCGGATGACGTCCGGGCCGCCGAGAACGTGGAGTACGTCTACCACCACGTCTTCGTCGACGCGCTGGTGCACGGCGAGTTCGACAACGATCTGGATCGGGTGCGCGAGGAGGCGCAGCCGGACTGGGAGGGGAAGATCGACTTCGTCGGCGTGCAGTACTACGCCCGCATCCCGGTGACCGGGGCGTCATCCATGCTGATCCCGAGGGTCGACGGAATGATCTGCTTCGCCGGTCTCTCGGCCCTCGGAGGCTTCGGCGACGAGTGCCCCAGCGCCGGCGACGCGACCCACTGGGTTCCCGACATGCACTACGAGTACTGGGAGCCGGGCCTCTACAACATCCTGGCCGACTTCGGCTCCCGCTGGCCCGACCTGCCGATCACGGTGACCGAGTCGGGGCTGGCGACCCACACCGGCGCTCGCCGCGCCGAGCACGTCGTGCGCTCGCTGGAGCAGATCGCGCAGGCGCGCGACGAGGGCATCGACGTCCGCGGCTACTACCACTGGAGCCTGATGGACAACTTCGAGTGGGCCGAGGGCTACGAGCCGCGCTTCGGCCTCTACACCGTCGATCGCTCGACCTTCGCGCGGACGCCCACCGAGGGCGCCACCCTCTACGCCCAGATCACCGCCGCGCGGGAGATCACGGGCGAGCAGCGGGAGACCTACGGCGGCCTCGGCCCCATGACGCCCGAGGAGTGAGCCCGGGGCTCAGGCCTTCTGGCTGATCATCAGGAGGGGGCAGCGGGTGGCCGTGGCGATCTCGATCAGGGTCTTGCCGAAGGTCAGGCGGCCGCCGCGCCGCCGCTGGAGGCCGAGGATCATCAGGTCGGCCCGATCGGCCTGCGCCGCCACCTCGGCGGTCATCGCCTCGGCGTGGATCACCTCGACGGAGCTGGCCCGGGGGGCCTCGTCGCGGCAGAGCAAGGCGAGCTGGGCCCGCACCCGGCGATCCTCCTCCCGGCTGGCGTCCGCGGGTAGGACCCCCAGGAAGGTGATCTCCCGGGGCGCCGCGCGCAGCAGGGAGCCCAGGAGGCGCGCCCGGATCGGCCCGTGGTCCACCCCGCCGCGGGCGGGGATGAGGATCCGGCGGGCCTCCTCGGGGCGCCAGCCCGGCGGGGCGCGCAGGATCACGACGTCGGCGTCGATGGAGTCGACCAGGTGCTCCAGGGGGCCGGAGATCATCTCCGGGCCGAGCTCACCGACACCCAGCAGCACCCGCTGGCAGCGGGTGCGCCGGGCGATGCGTGCGATCTCGCTCCAGGGATCGTCGCTCAGGGTGATCAGGGCCTCGGGCTGCATCCGGGTCTCCAGCGCCGCCGCCAGCGCGCCACCGAGCACCTGCTGGGCGTCGACGAGGGCGGGAAGCTGGGCGAGGCCCTCGGTCTCCGAGTCCAGGACCTCCGGGCGGCGCACCACCGAGAGGAGCTGGATCCGGGAGGCCGGCCCGGGCGAGAGGGCGCTGGCCAGCTTCACCAGGGTCGGGGCGCTGGCCGGGTTGGCGATGGGGACGAGCACCAGGGGCGTGCGCCCGCGCAGCTTGAGGATCTCCGGGTCGAAGGCCTCGGAGCCGGCGTCGACGGTCCGGGCCCTCGGCGCGAGGAGGGTGACGTAGAGCATCGCGCCCAGGGAGAGCCAGAGGGCGGCGAGGACGCCGGCCGAGGGCACCGCCACCGCCTGGTAGAGCCCGAGGGCCAGGCAGCTCACCCCGCCGAGGGCGGGCACCAGGGGGAAGGCCCGGGTCTGGAAGCCGGAGTGCTGGCTGCCCCGCTTCCGGGCGAGGTAGGCGATGCCGTGGGCGAGGGTGAAGCTCGCCAGGAAGATGAGGCTGGAGACGGCGCCGGCGGTGGCGACGTCCGGCACGGCGATGAGCACGAAGGTCACCGCGCCGGTGGTGAGGAAGATCGCCGCCCGCGGCGTGCGGCCCCGGCCCGAGAGCTCGGCGTAGCGGGGGGGCAGCGTCCGGTCCATCGCCATCGTGCGCGCGAAGGCGGAGGCCGCGAGCAGGTTGGCGTGGAGCGCCGAGAGCATCGAGAGGAGGCCGGCGACGAGCACCAGCCAGTAGCCGCTCGGCCCGAGGAAGGCGCGGGTGGCGGTGGCCACCAGGATCTCGGGATCCTTCGCCGCGGCCTGGGAGATCGGCAGTTCGGGGCTGCCCACCGCCACGATGAGGAAGAGGAGGGGGAGGTAGATGACGAGGGCGGTGCCCAGCGAGAGCAGCATCGCCCGCGGGATGTTCCGCTGGGGATCCTGGACCCGGCCGCCCACGGCGGCGATGAGGTCGAAGCCCTGCAGGGCGATGAAGGTGTAGCCCATGGCCTGGAGCAGGCCGCTGCCGCCCCGGGCCAGGAAGGGCTGGAAGCGCTCCCCGAGGGTGTGGAGGGAGGGCGGCGCCACCACCAGGACGAAGAAGCCCGCCAGGATGAGGAAGCCGAAGACCACGACCTTGCCCACCGTGGCCCACTGGCCGCCGCCGGCCGTCGAGCGCAGGAGGGCCAGGGCGTAGCCGCCGACCGCCAGGAGGGCGAGGACCAGGGCGGCGATCCGGCCGCCGAGCCAGGCGGGCGGCTCGCCGCCGAGGGCGTGGATCAGCGCTTCGAGGAAGGGCACCAGGAAGACGGCGAAGCCCAGGGCGTAGAGCACCGCCGCCACCACGGAGGCGAACCAGACCACCCAGCCGACCCCGAAGGCCGCCTCGATGGTGAGCACCTTGCGGGCGTAGGTGTAGGTGCCACCGGACTGGGGGAAGCGGCTGGCGAGCTCGGCGAAGGAGAGGGCGGTGAGCAGCGCGATGCCGCCGTTGAGCGCGAAGGCCAGGATCGCCGAGGGCCCGGAGGTGGCGAAGGCGACGCCGGCCAGGGCCAGGACCCCGCCGCCGACGATCGCACCGACGCCCACCCCGGTCGCGGGCAGGAGGCCGAGATCGCGCTCTTCGATGGTGTGGCTCGCGCTCATGAACGGGGAAGAGGCATCGCTGTGGCCTCGATCTAGCCCCTCTCCCGGCTAGCGCCAGTCGCCGTGGAAGCGCGCGCCGCCGCCCAGGAGGCAGGCGTCCATCGCCAGGGAGCGGCGGTTGGGGCCGGCCTCCCAGCGGGTCGCCCCGGACTCGCTGACGGCCGTCACCTTCCAGGCGAAGATCGCGCCCACCGGGAGGGGGACGTCCTCGAGCGTGGTCCAGAAGGGGTAGGACGTGGCGTCGGTGAAGAGGGGGACGCCCTCGCCGCGCTCGCCCCACGCGCCGAGGCGCTCGGCGTCGCCCCGCACGTGGACGCTCTCCCCCCACTCGGTCTGGGCCGTGGCGGTGAAGCCCACCGGCGCGTCGGGCCAGCCGGCCTGCGCGAGGAGCTCGGCGGCGACCACCCCGAAGGGGGCCTCATCCTCGTCGGCGCTCTGATCCGCGTAGCGCTCGAGCACCTTCATCCACTGGCCGAGGTAGCGCCGGCCGAGGTGGGGCAGGCCGGCGGCCGCGGTGTCCACGAAGAGCATGCTCTCGTGGTTGCGGGCGGTGCGGGTGTCGGAGCCGAGGGCGGCGTAGGAGTAGTTCGCCGCGTCGGTGATCACCCGGATCCGCGTCCGGCCCAGGATGGCCACCTTGTGGTGCATGGCGGTGAAGGGGGTGGCGCGGTTGGTGACCTCGTAGACGTGGACCCCGGCGCCGCGGAGGCGATCCTCGGTGCGGTCGTTGCGATAGACGGGGTTGCCGTCGGCGTCGACGCCGTCGGACTGCTTGCGGTCGGTGATGAGGTAGACGGGCACGCCGGCCTTCGCCTTCGCCTTCAGGATGTCGACGAGGGAGCCGTCGACCCCCGCGGCGGTGACGTCGCGCAGGCTGTAGACCATCAGCAGGATCTGCTCGTCCTCCTCCTGGAGCCACTGCAGCAGGCGGGTGCCGGCCCGGGGCCCGGAGGCCGCGGGGGTGAAGAGGACGTTGAGGGCGGCGCCCTCGTCCCAGACGTTGGGGACGCGCCGGTCCTCGAGGACCGCCCGGTAGGCCTCGTCGTAGCGGGCGATCAGGGCCGGGTCGCGGATGAGGTGGAGGGTCTCCTCGTTGAGCACGGCGTTGTCGCCGGGGTTCATCGAGCCCGAGATCACCGCCTCGAAGCCCGGCGCCTGGAAGATGCGGGTCTTCAGGTGCATCAGCCCGCTGCCGGTGACGCCGATCAGGTCGGCCTCTCGCCGCCCGCCCTCGTCGAGGGCGCGGTGGTCGGGCGCGTACTCGAAGCCGGCGTCGATCAGGCGCTCGTCCATCTGGTTGTAGTCGCGGGCGGGGTCGAGCTGATCGGCCTCGATCAGCACCTGCACGTCCACCCCGCGCGCGGCGGCGTCGATCAGGGCGTCGGTGATCCGCTCGTTACGCAGGTTGTAGACAGCGTAGCGGATCGTGAAGGGGTTCTCGCCCTCCTCGTGGGCGGCGGGGTCGGCCTCCCGGCGGGCGGCGATCTCCTCGATGAGGGTGAGCTCGAGCGTGCTCACCGGATCGTCGGGCGCGAAGAGCACCGCCAGCGGCGCGTCGAGGACGGCGTCCGCGGGCAGGGGCGCGCTCGCCCTCAGGCTGTCGATGAAGCCGTCGGCCTTGCCCTCGGCGACGGGGCTGCCGTCCTCGTAGCCATCGGGGATCTCCTCGCCGCCGCAGGCGGGAAGGAGGAGCAGGCCGAAGAGGGCGAGAGCAGAGAGCGTGAGGCGACGCATGGCCGCATTCTAGGCTGGCCCCGGCGATCGGTCACGGGCGCAGGAGCGCGTCGGCGTAGGGGTAGCCGCCCTCGATGAGGGTGCGGGCCGAGGCCTGCACCAGGGCCCGGCGCTCGGGGGTGGCCTCGCGCTTCCAGTAGGCGAGGGTGTCGAAGGTCGGGCCGGGGTTCTCCCGGGAGATGTCGTTCATCGCCTCGGCGACCTCGGCGCGCACCCGCTCGATGGGATCGTCCTTGAGGAGGTCGAGCAGATCGAGCGCCGGGTCGGGCCGGTCGGCGAAGTAGGAGAAGGGCTCGGCGCCCGGCAGGTAGGGGCGGATGCCCCTCGCCACCAGCATCCGCACGTGCGCCGAGAGGTCCCGGGTCCAGAGCTTGAGGACCCGGAAGGTCTCGGGGAAGTCGGCCTCGACGAAGATGCGCAGCTGGCGCTCCGCCGAGCAGCGGGTGGTGAGCTGGTGGAGGCCGTTCATGCCCTGTCTCCAGTGCTCGCGGCCGTTCCGGGCGACGAGCTCCAGCGCGGGCAGGACGACCCGCCGGTCCTCGCCCTCTCCGCTCAGGGGGCGGGGCAGGGGGGAGGCGTCGATCAGGAGCCCGACCGCGTCGGCGAAGGACGCGGGCAGCTGCTCGGCCAGGGCGTCGGCCGCGTGGCGGGCGCGCCCCTCGAGGTCGAGGGCCTCGAAGCCCTCGCTGACGCGCGCGAAGAAGGTCCCGGGGTCGAAGTCGGCGTCCACGACGTGGAGCCGCTCACCGAAGGCGCGGAGGGAGGGGAGGTCGAGATCGTCCGGCTGGGCGTGCGCGATGTCGTTCATTCAGGGCAGTCTGCTCTGCCCCTTGGCCGGAGACAACGCCCCGAGGCCGACGCCGGAGCGGGCCCGCGAGGGGAGGGAGGCCACCCGGGCCTGCAGCCAGGTCCCCAGGAGCATCCCCAGCACGGTGAAGAGGGCCAGCAGCTTCCCCTCGCCCAGCTGGACGAAGGCGGTGCCGGGGCAGGTGCCCGAGAGCCCCCAGCCCACCCCGAAGATCGTGGCGCCGGCGAGGGTGCGCGCCGAGACCCGGGTGATCGCGCCGAGATCGGTGGCGAGCCGGCGCCGGGCGCGCAGCCAGACCACCCCGCGGTAGGTGAGGGCGCCCAGGGCGACCGCCCCGCCGATGACCAGGAGGAGGTGGAGCTCGCGCAGCGCGAACATCCCCGCGATGAGGTCGGGGTCGGTGGCCCGCGCCCGGGAGAGGACGAAGCCGAAGGCCGCGCCCCAGAGGAGGAAGCGGTGGCGGTGGAGGAGGGCGGTCATGGCGTGAGGCCTCCCAGGAGGTGGAGGAGGTTCGAGGTCAGGGCCGCCACGAGGAAGAAGACCCCGGTGGCCGCCAGGCTGGTGCGCCGCCCGAGGGCGCAGCCGACGATGCCGTGGCCCGAGGTGCAGCCGCCGCCCTGGCGGGTGCCCCAGCCGATGAGGACGCCGCCGCCGAGGAGGAGGAGGGCCGTCCCGGAGACGCCGCCGGCCAGCGCGCCGAGGCTGCCCATGGAGAGGGAGAGCGAGAGGTCACCGCCGAGGAGGCCCGAGGCCAGGCCGCCGAGGGGGAGGCCCAGGAGGAAGGCGCCGCGCCAGCGGGGCGACTCGGCGGCCGGCCCGTCCCCGCAGGCCGCCGCCCGCTCCGGGACCAGGCCGAGGAGAGCGGAGAGTCCGCTGGACACCCCCAGCCGCCGGCCCTCGACCAGCAGGAGGGCGGTGCTCACGGTGACCAGGCCCAGGGCGGCCAGCCACCAGGGCCAGGGCTCGGAGAGGATCTGCGACCAGTTCATTTACTACTAATCCTATCGTGAATAAAACAGCGATATTCGACGACTAGAAGTTAGTAGCCTGGAAAACGGATCACAAGCCAAAAATAATTACCAGTAAATCGATGTATTATTCCTGGCCGGAGAAGCGCATGGGCACCCGCCCCCGCAGGCGCCCGAGGGCGAGGTAGAGGAGGGCCGCCGAGAGCAGGATCAGGCCCAGGAAGGCGGCCGGGTGGTAGAGGGCGCGGGTCGCCGGAAAGAAGGTGGGCAGGGCCCCCAGGACCAGCACCAGGCAGGCCAGCCCGAAGGAGAGCCCCGGGCGGCCCGGGAGGATGGCCGTGATGGCGACCAGGGTCACCGGCATGGTCATCTGGAAGAGGAACATCCCGGTGACCAGGAGCACCGGGGAGTCGCCGAAGTAGGCGATGAGCGGGGCCGAGAGGACGAGGGCGCCGACGCTGGTGGCGATCCAGCCGAGGCGATCCGAGAGGAAGCCTCCGAGGCCCTTGCCCAGGAAGGAGGCGAGGATGAGGGCCAGGGGCACCCAGGCGAGCTTCGGGCAGTCCCGGCCGCCGGCGTAGCCCACCAGGGCGCGGGTGAAGATCGTGAAGAGGAGCAGCGCGGCGATGAGGTGGGGCGCCGGGATCGCGAGGGTGGGGCGCTCCTCGATCGTCGGGAGGATGGGGTGCTCGGCCCTCCGGGCGAAGGCGAAGCAGAGGGCGAGGGCGAGGACCATCGGCGCGAGGGCGTAGATGCCCTCGTTACCCAGGTGGTAGCCCAGCCCCAGCCCCAGCGCGCCGGGGGCGACGAAGATCCCCGGCGGCGTCGCCCGGCCGGGGCGGACATAGAGGGAGAGCGCCCCGGCGCCCACGTGGAAGAGGGCGTTGCCCAGGCCCACCAGGGCGATCGCCGCCAGCGCCGAGAGGGGCAGGAAGAGCGCGCCGAGGGCCGAGAGGGCGATGCCGGCGAGGAGCGCCTCCCGCGGCCAGCGCAGGCGGTCGACCAGATAGCCCAGGGGCGCCTGGCCGGCGAAGGCCAGCAGGTCGTAGGCGATGATGCCGTAGAAGGTCCACTGCAGGCTCAGGTCGTGGACGATGAGGGTGCTGTAGACCGTCATCACCGTGACCGTGTCGACGACCGCGTGGATCACCCCGTGGGTGAGGGCGAAGTGGCGGGCGGCGCGGGGAGCGAGCATCGGTTCCAGGGTAGTGCGGACGCACGGGCTTCGGTAGCATCGAGGCTGCTCGCTCCCACCGAAAGGAAAGCCATGCGCTACCTTCTCGCCGCCCTCGTGGTCTCGCTCCTCACCGCGTCCCTGGCGTCCCCGGCCCTGGCGGACATCGGGCCCGGCCCCAGCTGCACCATCGACGATCGCTCCGACAAGCGGACGGAGTGCGTCGCCTGCGCCACCACCGCCGAGTGCGAGGCGCTGGGGTCGGAGTGGGTCTACGAGTGCACGGGCGCCGTGGGCGACATCTACTGCCGCCCGGATCCCGACTACGAAGGCGGCTGCGCCAGCAGCGGCGGCGCCCGGAAGCCGGTGATCTTCACCGGGCTGCTCGCGATCTTCGGGGCGCTCCTCCTGCGCCGCTCGCGGCGGAAGGCAGCCTCCTAGGCCCCTTTCGGGGCGGGCATGACCGAGCTGCCTCCGATCGGGCTCTGGGCGCAGGCCTTCGCCCTGACCCTCCTGATCGAGGTGCCGATCTACGCCGGGCTGGCGCCGGAGGGCTGCGGGCGCGCGCGGGCCGCCCTCGCCGGGGCCGCCGGCAGCGCCCTGACCCACCCGCTGCTCTGGTACGTCTGGGTCCCGCTGATCCCGGGGTACGGCCGGGCGGTGATGAGCGGGGAGGTGCTGGTGGTGGTGCTCGAGATCCTCGTCTTCCATCTCCTCACCGGCCGGCGCTCCCTGCGGCGGGCGGCCGCCGCCGCCCTGCTGGCGAACGCCGCCTCCTACGGCCTGGGGCTGGTCTGGCAGGCGCTGCGCTGAGCGGGAGCGCTGGCTTGCGGCGAGGCCTCCGGGCATCCATGTTCGGGTCGGGCGGGGATCCCGACCCGAGGCCCGATCCCGAAAGGACACCGATGAAGACCCCAGACCTGTCCCTTCTCTCCCTGCTGGTGCTCACCCTCCTGGCGCCTTCCGCCGCGGCCGCCGCCGGAGAAGAGGACGAGGGCCTGAGCGTCCGGGCGGCCGCCGAGCTCGGCTACCTCGGGGTGCTCTCCCACGAGATCCAGCTCGACAGCGCGGGCACCCTCATCGACTACAAGGCCGAGGGGGGCCAGGAGGTGCTCTTCCCGGTGAGCCGCCTCTCCCTCGAGCTGGGCCTGAACGCCCGCCACCGGCTGGTCTTCCTCTACCAGCCGCTGCGCATCGAGACCGTCAACGTCCTCCCCCGGGATCTGGTGATCCAGGAGGCGACCTTCGCCGCCGGGACCCCGGTGCGCTTCGTCTACGGCTTCCCCTTCTGGCGGGCGAGCTGGCTCTACGACTTCGCGCCGGGCGCCGAGCGGGAGCTCGCCTTCGGCATCTCGCTGCAGCTGCGCAACGCCACCATCAACTTCGAGAGCCTCGACGGCGCCCTGACCCGCACCAACCGCGACCTCGGACCCGTCCCCATCCTCAAGGGACGCTGGCGCCGGCCCCTCGGCCGCAGCTTCTTCGTCGGGGCCGAGGCCGACGGCTTCTACGCGCCCATCAGCTACATCAACGGCAGCGACAACGAGGTCGTGGGCGCCATCCTCGACGCGAGCGTGCGGGGTGGGGTCGTCCTCGAGGAGGGGCCGGTCCTCTTCCTCAACCTGCGCTACCTCGGTGGGGGCTCGGTGGGCACCGGCACCCCCGACGGTGCGGGGGATGGCTACCTGAAGAACTGGCTCCACTTCTTCACGGTCACCGTGGGGGCCAGCTACGACCTCGCCGTCCGCTGCTAGTCGAGCCCGGCCACGCGCAGCGGGCCGCGGGCCCGCCACCAGGCCGGGAAGAGGGGCGGCGCGCCCTCGCGCAGCTCCACCGGGCGGCCCTGCACCGGCGTGAGGATCAGCGAGCCGGTCTCCGCCGCCGCGATCAGCAGCCGGTCACCCGGCTCGTGCCAGTCGTGGAGGGCGAGCGGGAAGGAGGCCCAGTGGATGGGGAGCATCACCTCGCCCCTCAGCTGGCGGTGGGCCTGCAGGGCCTCCTCCGGGTTCAGGTGCATCTCCGCCCAGGCCTCGTCGTAGGCCCCGATGGGCAGGAGGGTGAGATCGAAGGGCCCCTCGCGCTCGCCGATCTCGGCGTAGCCCGGGAACATCCCCGAGTCGCCGCCGAAGTAGACCCGGTGCTCCGGCCCCCGCACCACCCAGGAGGCCCAGAGGGTGCTGTTGCGGTCGGTGAGCGAGCGGCCGGAGAAGTGATGCGCCGGGGTGCAGACGAGCGTCACGGCCCCGAGGTCGCTCTCCTGCCACCAGTCGAGCTCGACGATCTTCGAGGAGGGGACGCCCCAGCGCTCGAGGTGGGCGCCGATGCCCAGGGGGACGACGAAGCGCTCGGTGCGCGTCTGCAGCGCCTCGATCGTGGGCTGATCGAGGTGGTCGTAGTGGTCGTGGGAGATCACCACGGCCTGCAGCTGCGGCAGGTCGGTCAGCGGGATCGGCGGCGCCTGGAAGCGCTTCGGGCCGGCCCAGGCGACCGGCGAGACCCGCTCGCTCCAGACCGGGTCGAAGAGGATCTGGGCTCCATCGAGGGAGAGGAGGACCGAGGAGTGTCCCATCCAGGTGACCCGCAGCCCGGACGCGGGGGGCGCGGCGAGCTCGGACGCGCTGGGCCGGGCGCGAGGGAGGGGCTTCGCCGGGGAGCGGAGGTTGTCGTCGAAGATCCGCCCCAGGGCCTTCCAGGGCTGGTGGGGGCGAGGCTCGGAGAGGGCGACGTTCAGGAAGGTGCCCTCTCCGAAGTTCGGGGAGGCCTCCATCCTCGCCAGCCGGGGGCCGGTCGCCCGGGCGCCGAAGGCCGCGCCGCAGCCGGTGGAGGCGAAGGCGAAGGCCACGAGGGCCAGGGTGCCGAGGCCCAGGCCCGGCAGGAGCCAGCGGCGGAGGGTTCGGCGGAGGGGAGGGGCCATGGCTTCACGATAGCCCTCCGTCCGGGAGGGACCAGCGTCCGGGTGCGGGGTCGTCATCGGTTTGCGCTCCAAAAGAGAAGGGGGGCGACAGCAGAGCCTCCGGGGAGGTCTCCACCGCCGCCCCCCGCGGGGAGGAACAGGGTCTAGTTGGCGTCGATCCGCGCCACGGTGCCGTCGTTCAGCTGGGCGGCGAGGAACACGTTGCCCATGCTGTCGTTATCGAGGCGGGGACGCCGGCCTCGGAGGCGGCGCGACGGATCCGGGAGGCCCCCGCGGCGAGCGAGCCGGTGGTGGTGACGGCCAAGCCCGGTCGATCGGGCGCCGCTCCTCCAGGGGGCCTACGAGGCGATCCTGGAGTTCCGGCCCCGCCGCCTCGAGCAGATCCTGCTCCGGGTGGAGGGGAGCCTCCCCGCGGCCCGCCTCTTCGAGGAGGTCCTGGTGCCGCTGATGGTGCGGGTGGGGGAGGGCTGGCACCGGGGCGAGCTCGGCGTCGCCCAGGAGCACCTGGCCTCGGTGGTGGTCGATCGGCTCATCACCCGGCTGCTCGGCAGCGTGCAGCCCCTCGAGCCCACCGGCAAGGCGCTGCTCGCCTGTGTGGAGGGGGAGCGTCACGTGCTGCCGCTCCAGGGCGCGGCCCTGCGCCTCACCCAGCAGGGCTACCGGACCCTCCTCCTGGGCGCCGACACCCCGGCCGAGGCCCTGGGGGAGGCGGTGCGGCGGCTGCAGCCCGAGCTCGTCGGGCTCTCGATGACCCCGGACGTGCAGCGAGCGGATCCGGCCGCCTTCCTGGCCGCCTCCGCCCGCGCCTGCGCAGGCGTGCGCTGGGCGGTGGGCGGCGCGGCGACCCGCTCGCTGGCTCCGCTGATCCGCGAGCTCGGCGGCGAGCTCGACCCCGGAAGCGGCGGCGGCTGACCCGGATCTAAACCAGAAATCACGATTCCCGATCACGCCTGGCTTGCAGGCCGCACCCGCCTGCGGCGTCAGGCCTCGGTCACCTAGCTAAGGCTAGGCTCCCTCACCCTTCCTTGCATCCGGGCACGTCCGCGGCGCCATCCGCTGTTCGGGAATCATGATCTCTGGTTTAGCGCTGCAGGGGCCGGTACTTGATGCGGTGGGGCTGGTCGGCCTCCGCTCCGAGGCGGCGCCGGCGGTCCTCCTCGTAGTCGGCGTAGTTGCCCTGGAACCAGACCACCTTCGAGTCGCCCTCGAAGGCCAGGATGTGGGTCGCGATCCGGTCGAGGAACCAGCGATCGTGGCTGATGACCACCGCGCAGCCCGGGAAGGCCAGCAGGGCGTCCTCGAGGGCCCGGAGGGTCTCGACGTCCAGGTCGTTGGTGGGCTCGTCGAGGAGCAGGAGGTTGCCGCCCTGCTTGAGCACCTTCGCCAGGTGCACCCGGTTGCGCTCGCCGCCCGAGAGGTCGCCGACCCTCTTCTGCTGGTCGGTGCCGCGGAAGTTGAAGCGGCCGACGTAGGCGCGAGCCGGGGTGGTGTAGCCGCCCACCTTGATCTCCTCCTCGCCGTTCGAGATCTCCTCCCAGACCTGCTTGCTGTCGTCGAGGCTGTCCCGGCTCTGGTCGACGTAGGCGATCTCGACGGTGGGGCCGATCTTCAGCTCGCCGCCGTCGGGCTTCTCGGTGCCCGCGAGCATCCGGAAGAGGGTGGTCTTGCCCGCGCCGTTGGGGCCGATGATGCCGACGATCCCGCCCGGCGGCAGCTTGAAGTCGAGGCCGTCGATGAGCAGGCGGTCACCGAAGCCCTTCGTCAGGCCCGCGGCCTCCACCACCAGATCACCCAGCCGGGGACCCGGCGGGATGTAGAGCTGCCGGGTCTCGTTGCGGCTCTGGAAGTCCCCGCTCGAGAGCTCTTCGAAGTTCGAGAGGCGGGCCTTGCTCTTCGCGCGCCGCCCCTTGGGGTTCTGGCGCACCCACTCCAGCTCGGCCTGGATGGCCTTGCGCCGGGCGTCCTGCTGCTTCTGTTCGGTCGCCAGGCGCGCCTCCTTCTGCTCCAGCCAGGAGGAGTAGTTGCCCTTCCAGGGGATGCCGTGGCCGCGGTCCAGCTCGAGGATCCAGCCGGCGACGTTGTCGAGGAAGTAGCGGTCGTGGGTGACCGCCACCACCGTGCCCGGGAACTCGGCCAGGAAGCGCTCGAGCCAGGCCACCGACTCGGCGTCGAGGTGGTTGGTCGGCTCGTCGAGCAGCAGCATGTCCGGCTTCGAGAGCAGCAGCCGGCAGAGCGCCACCCGCCGCCGCTCGCCGCCGGAGAGCACGGTGACGTCGGTGTCCCAGGGCGGCAGGCGCAGGGCGTCCGAGGCGATGTCGAGGATGCGGTCGGTGTCGTGGGCCCCGGCGGCCCCGATGATCGCCTCGAGGCGGGCCTGCTCCGCGGCCAGCTTGTCGAAGTCGGCGTCGGGCTCCCCGTAGGCGGCGTAGACCGCGTCGAGGGCGGCCTGGGCCTCGGTGATCGCCGAGAGCCCCTCCTCGACGTTGCCCCGCACGTCCTTGGAGGGGTCGAGGTCCGGCTCCTGGGGCAGGAAGCCCACCCGGATGCCGGGCATGGGCATGGCCTCGCCGTTGTACTCTGCGTCCACCCCCGCCATGATCTTCAGCAGGGAGCTCTTCCCCGAGCCGTTGAGGCCGAGGACGCCGATCTTGGCGCCGGGGAAGAAGGAGAGGGAGATGTCCCGGAGGATCTCGCGCTTCGGCGGCACGACCTTGCCGACGCGCATCATCGAGTAGACGTACTGGTGAGCCATGGGCCGGCATCCTACACCGGAGACCCCGGCTTGCCCGATGGGATCGTGGGGGCGACAATGTGAGCGGGGGGGGTCGACCCAACAAGAGCCGGTGCCCGGGGGGTGCCGGCATCAGCCCGAAAGACGCCCCACGATGATCGAACGCGGAATCTTCGATCGCCGCACCCAGACCCTCTTCGCTCTGGGGCAGGTGGTGGCCTCCCTGGGCTTCGGGTTCGGGGTGCTGGGGCTGGTCCTCCACGATCTGGACTTCGGCGCCATCAACCTCCTGCCGCCCCTGGTCGGCGCGCTCGGCGGGGGGATCGCCCTCTGGTTGCTGGGCGCGGGCCGGGAGCGGGCGGGGGCCTGGGTGTTGCTCTCGAGCGCGCTGGTGGCGGTCACCGGCTCGATGATGTCCATGGGGGGCTTCTCGGGTCAGAGCCCGACGATCTTCGTCTGGCCGGTGCTCATGGCCGGGCTGCTCCTGGGCCAGCGTCACGCCTTCCTCGCGGCCGCCCTGGCCAGCGTCGTCCAGGTGACCCTCGGCCTCCTCGAGCTCGGGGGCCTCTTCTCTCCCTCCCTCCCGCCGACGGACCCCAACCTGCGCATCCTCGCGGTGGGGGTGCCGGTGGTGGTCTTCTGGCTGGTGGCCCTGCTCTCCTGGCTCTCGGCCAAGCACCTGGGCGCCGCCCTGGAGGTCCACGCCCAGGTCCTCGACCACGCCGAGCAGGAGCTGGGGCCAGTCGCCGACAGCCTGGCCTCCAGCATGGAGCAGCTCCTGGAGTCCACCACCGAGGTGAGGGTGCGGACCCGCGAGCTCTCCCGGGGGGCCGAGACCCAGGCGGCCTTCCTCATGCGGGGCCGGGGCTCGGCCGAGATCGTCGCCACCTCGACCCGCGAGCTGGCGCAGCGCGCCCGGGACGCCCAGGGAGCCACCTCCGAAGCGAGCCGGCTCCTCGAGGAGGCGGTGCGGGTCTTCCAGGCTCTCAACCGGCGCCTCGAGGGCATCGACGAGATCGTCGAGACGATGCAGGGGCTGGCCGAGAGGACCGACATCCTGGCCCTCAACGCCACCCTCGAGTCCGCCCGCGCCGGCGAGTACGGTCGCTCCTTCGGCCTGGTGGCGGATCGGGTCCGCGAGAGCGCCGAGCTCACCGGCCAGGCGGCGCGCCGGATCGGAGATCTGAACCGCACGATCGAGGCGGACTTCGAGCTCATCGGTGCCTCGGTGGAACGGGTCCGCCAGGCGATCCACACCGGCGAGCGGCTCGCCACCGACACCGTCTCCGCGATGTTCGAGCAGGAGACCTCCTCGCAGGCCATCGTCGAGGCCCTCACGGAGCTGGCCATCAGCGCCGGCGCCTCCGCCCGCTCGGCAGAGCAGATCGCGGTCACGGTGGATGAGCAGGGTCAATCCGTGGCGTTCGCCACCGAGAGCGCCGGGCGGGTCGCCGCCCTGGTCGAGGCGATCCAGCGCCGGGAGAAGGTCGAGGACGAAGAGCCCTAGCCGAAGTGCACCGCGGAGAGGCGGATGCCGAGGATCTCGTCCCGGTAGGGCAGGCTGGCCGCGTCCTCCCCGGCGGCGCCGGCGATGACGTGGAGGGGCAGCAGGTGCTCCTCCCGGGGATGGCAGTGCCGGGCGTGGGGCGCGCGCTCCCACTCGACCAGGGCGGTGTCCCGTCCGTCGGCGTCGCGGCGCACCGCGGCCTCGAGCCAGTCGTCGAAGGCGGCGGCCGGCCCGGCGGGCGCCGGCCCCCCCTGGAGGGCGACGAGGAGGCCCTGCAGGTTGTGGTAGCTCATGCCGCTGCCCACCAGCAGGATGCCCCGCTCGCGGAGCGGCTCGAGGGCTCGCCCGAGGGCGAGGTGCTGACGGGGGTCGAGGCCCCGCACCAGGGAGAGCTGGAGGGTGGGCACCTCGGCCCCGGGGTAGGCCAGCTTGAGCGGCACGTAGGTGCCGTGATCGAAGCCGCGCTTCGGGTCGGCGCCGGCGGCGATGCCCGCCGCCGCGAGGAGCTCGCTGACCTCGGTGACGACCTCCGGCGCGCCGGGCGCGGGCCACTGCACCTCGTAGGCCTCCGGCGGGAAGTCGAAGTAGTCGTAGAGCATCGGCGGCCGGGGCGAGCTCTGCAGGGTCGCCACGCTCTCCTCCCAGTGGGCCGAGATCACGAGGATGGCGCGCGGGGGCGTCCGGGGGAGGGCCCCGAGACCCTTCAGGTAGGCCGCCATCCGGTCCCAGGTGCCGGGAGGTCCCAGGGGATCGTTCACGAAGGGCCAGGGGCCGCCGCCGTGGGGCAGGAAGAGGGCGGGCATCCGGGCGGTCGTCATCGGCTTCTCCTCACGTGGACGGACCCGGCTCTGGCAGGCCGGGAGGGCCGCGGCCGCGGCGAGGGCGCCGAGCCTTCGCAGCGCCTGCCGGCGGCCGATGAGGTGGGGGTCGCGCATGGGCTCACCCCGGAAGTCAAAACCCCTCCGGGGAAGGCGCCACCTGGGGGCCGCGCGCCTTCAGGCGGTCCGGCGGGCCACCGCGAAGAGCGAGGTCCCCATCGGCAGGGGAGCGCCCCAGCGCAGGAGCGTCATCTCCAGGGCCATCAGCCGGTAGAAGAGGCGGTCGAGGCGGGGGTCGAGCTCGAAGTAGCTCAGCGAGGAGCGGTCGCGGCCCCGGTCGAGCCAGCGGTGGGCCGCCAGCGGAAGGAAGAGGGTGCAGGTCCAGTAGCCGAGCCGCTCCAGCTCGAGCCCGGAGAGGAGGCGCTGGAGGGTCGCCCGGGAGTAGCGCCGGTGGTGGCCCAGCGCCCGGTCATGGGCGCCGTAGAGGAAGGCGTGGGCCGGCACGGTCAGGAGGAGCGCGCCGCCCGGCCGCAGCACCCGGCGGATCTCGGCCAGGGCGACGTGGTCGTCCTCGACGTGCTCGAGCAGATCGAAGGCGGTGACCACGTCGAAGGTGGCGTCGGCGAAGGGCAGGGCGCAGACGTCGCCGACCTGCTTGGCCTCGACCAGGGCCTCGGGTACCAGCGCGACGGCCTCCGGAGAGGCGTCGAGGATCTGGACCCGCCCGTGACGGCGGATGACCTCGAGGTCCTCGCCCACCCCGGCGCCCACGTTCAGGATCGAGAGGTCCCGGGCGGGGGTGTGGCGGCGGAAGAGCGAGGCGATGAGATCGCGCTTGGCCCGGAACCAGAAGTAGTCGGCGGGCACGCCTCGCTGGTGGTCGCGGTAGTCCATCGGCTCCCCCTGCCGGCCCTCAGGGCTGGTGCAGCTCGGTGAGGCGCTCGACCAGCGCCTCGTCGGGAGGCGGCGTGAGCAGCGAGGCGACGACCATGACGAGCGCGCTGGCGCCGAGGCCGAGGAGGGCGCCGGAGAAGGTGGGCAGGGCCTTGGAGAGCTCGACCCCTGCGTAGACGCCGGCGCCCGAGATCATGGAGAGGAGGCCGCCGAGGGTCGTGGCCCGGCGCCACCAGAGCCCCGCGACCAGGGGGACGAAGAGCCCGGCGGCGAGCAGGCCGATGGCCAGCGAGTAGAAGATGGTGATCAGCTTCGGCGGCGAGTAGGCGAGGAACATCGCGACGAGGCCGATGATCCAGGGCACCGCCAGGGTGACGGCCTTGCGCGTGCCCTCGCTCGCCCGGGCCAGGCGCTCGCCGAGGAGGTCGTGGGTGACCGCGGCGCTGCAGGCCAGCAGCAGGGCGTCGGTGGTGGACATCACGGCGGCCAGCACCGCGGCGACCGCCAGGCCCCGCAGGAGGGCCGGGAAGTGCCCCTCCATCACCGAGAGGAAGACCCGGTCCGCGTCCGCCAGCTCGGGGAAGAGGCTCTTGCCCACCGGCACGATGACCAGCACCGCGGCGAGGATCATCACGCTGTAGAAGATCATCGCCAGGTTGAGGGAGAGCCTGGCGCCGGCGGCGTCCTTCGCGGAGAGCACCCGCATGACGATGTGGGGCGTCACCGGGATCGCGGCTGCCCAGAGGACGAAGATGCCCACCAGGCTCGCCAGGGGCTTGTCGAGCATCGTGCCCAGGGCGGGGGCCGCGGTGGTGGCCTCCGTGAGGAGGGTCAGGGGGGAGCCCCGCGAGACGAGGAGCGCGCCGGCGGTGATCAGGATGACCCCGAGCATCAGCACGCCCTGCACGATGTCGGTCCAGGTCACCGCCAGCATGCCGCCCACCGAGACGTAGGCGACGAAGACGACGGTGGCGATGGTGACGGCGGTCTTGTACTCCAGGCCCAGGAGCACCTCGGCGGTGATCCCGGCCGCCTTCATCTGCGCCACGATGTAGACGCTGAAGGAGAGCAGGATCAGCAGCGGCACGAAGGTGCGCACCGCCGGGTGGGGGTAGCGGAAGACGAAGAAGTCACTCAGGGTGAACTTCCCCAGGCGCCGCAGGGGGGCGGCGACCAGGATGGCCGCCAGAGGGAAACCCAGCACCGCGCCGGCGAAGAGGGAGAGCGCGTAGGGGATGCCGCCCTTGTAGGCCAGGCCCATCACCCCGATGATCGAGCCGCCGCTGGCCAGCGCCGCCATGATGGCCAGCGCGTTGGCCCAGACTCCGATCTTCCGCCCGGCCACCCAGAGGTCGTCGGCCGAGGAGAGGCTGCGGCGGGCCGCCCAGAGGCCGATGGCGATGCAGCCCAGGAGGTAGAGGACGACGAGGAGGGCCTCCAGGGTCATGCCTCGTCCTCCCCGTCGGGGCGCGGGCGCCGCTCGCGCAGGGAGCGGACGACCGCGACGAGGGGAACCAGCACCATCAGGCCGGCCATCCACCAGCCGAAGAGGGCCACCCCGGCGAAGCGCTCCTCCCGGAGGGCGGGGACGAGGAAGCCCACCGCGGAGAGGAGGAGGAAGGTCGCGAGGAAGATCGCGTCCCCGCGCTGCATCGCGATCCGGGGCCGGGGCCCGCTCTGCTGCTCCGCCATGCGCCTACCTATACCGGTAGGGCGGAGATGGTTCCAGGTCCGCGAGATCATTTGCCTTTTCGACCACGCTCGCATTCCGGCTTGCGCCTGAACCTGTTCGGCCCAGGCTATGCTCGTGACCCCGGGGGGCCGCGCCAGCAGGAGCCAAGGATGTCCGATCCGACCAAGACCAGCGCCCTGCTCACCAGGCCCCCCGATCCGGTGCAGCTCCGCGAGCTCGTCGAGGAGTTCCTCTCCCGCTCCACGGCGCTCCCGGCCTGAGGCCCCCGGGTCGGGGTGGCGCTCCTGCCCCGAGACGTGGCAGAACGAGGCGAAACACCTGCCGGGAACTCCAAGAGGGGCGAGCACGTGGCCGAGCAGAAGAAGATCCTGATCGTGGACGACATGCGGACGATCCGCGCGCTGCTCGGGGCCTACCTCGAGGGCGCGGACTACCGCTACCTCGAGGCCGAGTCGGGCGTCGATGCGATCCAGAACCTCGTGGTCTACCAGCCGGACCTGGTCATCTCGGACATCAACATGCCAGGGATGAGCGGCATCGAGTTCTGCAATCAGGCCCGGGACATCCCCGGCTTCGAGGAGCTGCCGGTCATCCTGATCACCAGCGATCCCGAGGCGGCCCGGGGCATCGGCGACCTGGACGAGAAGCAGAAGAACGCGCTGCTCACCAAGCCCCTGGATCCCGACGAGATCCGGGAGCTGGTGAAGCGCTTCCTGGGCGAGTAGCTCAGGCGGTCAGCTCGGTCAGGCACTCGTCGAGGATGGCGAGGCCGGTCTCGACGTCGTAGTCGTCGATCACCAGCGGCGGGGCGAGCCGGATGGTGCTGTTGCCGCAGGAGAGGAGCAGCAGGCCCTTCCTGAAGGCCAGCTGCATCAGGTCCTCGGTGAGCTGGGAGTGGGGCTCCTTGCTCTCGCGATCCTTCACGAACTCGACGCCGATGAAGAGGCCGACGCCCCGCACGTCGCCGATGACGGCGTGCTTCTCCATCAGCTTCTCCATGCCGGCCTTCAGCTTCTCTCCCATCACCCGGGCGTTCTCGAGCAGGCCGCCCTCGATCAGGTCGAGGGTGGCCAGGGCCGCGGCGCAGCCCACCGGGCTGCCACCGAAGGTGGAGCCGTGAGAGCCGGGCGCCCACTTCATGATCGACCCCCGGGCCACGATGGCGCCGATGGAGATGCCCGAGCCCAGCCCCTTGGCCGAGAGGAGCACGTCCGGGGCGACGCCGTAGTAGTCCGCGGCCCACATGTGGCCGGTGCGGCCGGCGCCGGTCTGGATCTCGTCGAAGACCAGGAGGATGCCGGTCTCGTCGCAGAGCGCCCGCAGGTCCTCGAGGAAGGACTTCGGCGGGATGACGTAGCCGCCCTCGCCCAGCATCGGCTCGAGGAAGATCGCCGCGATGTCGTCGGGTGAGACGACGCTCTCGAAGATGACCTCGCGGATGTAGTCGACGCCGGTCTTCTTGGTCGGCAGGTCCCGGTAGGGGTCGGGGTAGGGCACGTGGTAGACGCCCGGGAGGAAGGGGCCGAAGCCGGCGCGCTGCTTGGCCTTGCTGGCGGTGAGGCTGATGGCGCCCATGCTGCGGCCGTGGAAGGCGCCCCGGAAGGCGATGAGGCCGCCCCGGCGCCGCGAGTTGCGCACCAGCTTGATCGCCCCCTCGACGGCCTCGGTCCCCGAGTTGGTGAGGAAGACCCGCTTCTTCTCCGGGCCCGGCGCCGACTTCGCGAGCCGCTCACAGAGATCGGACATCTCCGGGTAGTAGAAGTCCGTGGAGCACATCGAGAAGAAGCGACCCGCGACCTCTCGCACCGCCTCGACCACCTTCGGGTGGGCGTAGCCGGTCGAGGCCACCGCGATGCCCGCCATGAAGTCGAGGAAGCGATTCCCATCGACGTCCTCGAGCATGGCGCCCTGGCCGTGAGAGACGACGAGGGGATAGCACTTGATGTAGCTGGTGGAGGCGAACTCGGCGTCCTTGGCGACGATGGGTTTGCCCTTGGGGCCCGGCAGCTCGGTGATGATCTTGGGGTAGTCGCGGGTCGTCATCTCTCGCTCACTCCTCGACGAGGGTGCGGCTCTGCTCTCGCATGAACTGCAGGGTGTAGTACGGGCCGCAGCCGCCCTTGCCGGTGCTGCCGGAGCCCTTCCAGCCACAGAAGGGCTGGGCGCCCGGCCAGGCGCCGGTGGTCGCGCCGGTGCGCTTGTTCACGTAGGTCACGCCGGACTCGATCTCGTCGAAGAAGCGCGCGATCTCCGCCTTGTCGGCGCTGTAGAAGCCGGCGGTGAGGCCGTACTCGGCGCGGTTGCTCTCCTCGAGGGCCTGGTCGAGGGAGTCGACCACGCCGATGGCGAGGAAGGGCGTGAAGAACTCCTCCATGAAGAGGGTGCTCTCCAGGGGGGCCCGGGCGATGGTGGGGGCCACGAAGCGGCCCTTGGCGAGGTCGCCCTCGGTCAGGCGCTCGCCGCCGTGGAGGATCTCGCCCTCCTTCTTCGCCTGGTCGACCGCGCCCTGCCAGGTCCGGATGGCGCCCTCGCTGATCACCGGGCCGAAGTAGACGTCCTTCTGGGTGACGTCACCGATGGTGATCTCCCGGGTGAGCTTCAGCAGCTTTTCGACGAAGGCGTCGGCCACGTCCTTGTGCACGTAGACGCGCGAGCAGGCGCTGCACTTCTGGTTCTGCAGGCCCCAGGCGGACTTCATGACGCCCATGGCGGCCATGTCGAGGTCGGCCGAGGGCATGATGATCGCCGGGTTCTTGCCGCCCAGCTCGAGCAGGCAGGGCTTGATCCACTTCTGGCTCATGCCGTGGAAGATGTGGAGGCCGACGGCCTTGGAGCCGGTGAAGACGACGCCGTCCACGCCCGGGTGGAAGACCAGGGGATCACCCATCACCGAGCCGCGGCCGGTGAGGAAGTTGATCACGCCCGGGGGCACGCCCGCGTCGCGGTAGCACTCGAAGACCTTCAGGCCGGTCCAGGGGGTGTCGGTGGCGGGCTTGTAGATGACCGCGTTGCCGGTCACCAGCGCCGCCGAGGACATGCCGAAGGAGAGGGCCGCCGGGAAGTTGAAGGGGGCGACGCAGGCGAAGACGCCGTAGGGGCGCAGCACGTCGGTGTTGGTCTCGATCGGCGTCAGCTTGTTCATGTCGCGGACCCAGCCCTTGGCGTCCTCGACCTGCTGCGCGTAGTAGTCGATGAGATCGGCGGACTCCTCGGCGTCGCCGAGGGCCTCGAGGCGGTTCTTGCCGACCTCGATGCTCATGATGGCGGCGAGCTCGAACTTGCGCTTGCGCACGACCTTGGCGGCCTCGCGCAGGATGGCGACGCGCTCCTGCCAGGGGCGGGCGGCCCAGGCCTTCTGGGCGGCGCGGGCGGCCTTCACCGCCATGTCGACGTGCTCGAGCTGGCCGTTCTGGAACTTGCCCAGCACGATGCTGGTGTCGATGGGCGAGACGTCCGTGTTGGGCTCGGCGTCGGCGGTGACCTCCTCGCCCCCGATGACGAGGGGGTGGGTCTTGCCGAACTCGCCCCGGATCTTCTCGAGGGCCTCGTCGAAGTACTGGTGGACCTCCTCCATCTGATCGGCGGTGGTCGTGTAGGTGATGCGCAGGTTCTCGGGAGCCGTGGCCATGGCAAACCTCCTTGAGGGGTCGCAATCGTTCGAGAGGGGTCCGCAACCTACCGCTCGCCCCCGGGCGCGGCAAGGACCGCCGTCCGGGGCCGGAGGGCCCTGGAACACGCTGTTTCAGCCGCCCGGAGCGTTCTTCCGGGCGGCTCGGGGTGCGCGGAGCGCTAGCGTCGGCGCCGCCGCAGGGGCAGGGCCAGGAGCGCCAGCAGGGCCGCGAGGGCGATCCCGCCGCCGCCGACGTCGCTCTCGGACGCCATGCAGTTGCAGCCGCGGCCGGTGCCGACGTCCGGCGGCTCGGCGACGGTGAAGGTCCGGATCTCGCCGAAGCCGGTGCCGCCCTCGCTCCCCGCGATGGCGCAGAAGTAGTAGGTGCCCGCGCCGGGGTTGGGCAGCGTCTCGGCGAACTGCACCGCGAAGTTGCCGGCGCCCAGGATGGTGCCCTCGCCCTCGCCGGCGGGCACCCGGGTGCCGAAGCTGTCGTCGCAGGCGGCGGGCTCCTGCAGGCTGTAGCGGAACCAGCCCACCGCGTCGAAGCCCTGCGGGTTGCCGGAGCCGGCGAGGGTGACCTGCTGGGCGTTGGACGAGCTCGAGAGGGTCAACACCAGCGGCGGCACGTCGGCGGTGGTGAAGGACTGCACGTTCCCGAAGGCCGCGCCCGCCAGGTTGCTGGCCGCGGCGCAGTAGTAGTAGGTCGTGCCGGGGCTCAGGCCGGCCGCGTTCACCGAGAAGGGCGCGGGGCTGAAGGCCGCGCCCAGGGCGATGCCGCCGGTGTCCGGCACCCGCTGGCCGAAGGCGTCGTCGCAGGTGCCCGGGTCGGTGTCACCGAGGCGGAACCAGCCGGTGGCCTCGGTGCCGTTCGGGGTCGCGGCGCCGGCCAGGGTGGCCGAGGTCCCCACCACGTCCGTCGCCGGATCGGTGACCACGTCGGGCGCCGTGGCGCCGGTGGTGAAGGACTCGAGCTGCCCGAAGGTCATGCCCAGGCCGTTCTCGGCGATGGCGCAGTAGTAGTAGGTCACGCCCGGATCGAGGCCCGTGGCGGGCTCGGAGAAGGCGACCGGATCGACGCCGGCCCCGAGGTCGTGGCCGAGGGCGTCCGGCAGGCGGATGCCGAAGCTGTCGTCGCAGCTGCCGGGATCGACGCTGTCGATCCGGAACCAGCCCAGGGTCAGGTCGGCGTTGGGGTTGGCCGTGCCGTTGAGGACCGCCGAGGAGAGATCGACCCCGGTCGCCGGATCGGTGGTGACGCTCGGGTAGTCGGCCGGGGTGGTCAGCATCCGCACCTCGCCGAAGCCGAAGCCGTCGCTGTTCTGGGCGATGGCGCAGAAGTAGTAGGTGGTGTTCGGCGTCAGGCCGGTGAGGGTCTCGGTGAAGGGCGTGACCCCGGCGCCGGCGGTGATGGGGGTGCCGCCGCTGGCGGGGAGCCGGGTGCCGAAGAGGTCGTCACAGCTGCCCGGGCTGGTCGTGCCGTAGCGGAACCAGGCGGTGGTGGCGAGGGGGCCGGGTTCGGCCGTGCCGTGGAGGTCGGCGCCGGTCGCGACGATCTGGTCGGCCGGCTCGGTGGTGACCCGCGGCGAGCCGAGGGTGGTGAAGGAGAGGACCGCCCCGAAGCCCAGGCCGGTGGCGTTCTGGGCGACGGCGCAGAAGTAGTAGGTCGTCCCCGCCGTGAGGCCCACCAGGCTTTCGCTGAAGGTGACCGGGCTGGTGCCCGAGCCCAGGGAGGTGCCGCCGAAGGAGGGCGCCCGCATCCCGAAGGTGTCGTTGCAGGTGCCCGGGCTGGTGGTGTCGTAGCGGAAGTAGCCGGTGGAGGCGCCGGCGTTCGGGTTGGCCACGCCCTCCAGGGTGGCGGTGGTGTGGCCGAGGCTGGTGGCCGCCAGGGTGGTGGTCGCCGGGGCCTCCAGGGTGGTGAAGGAGAGGACCGAGCCGATCCCCGTGCCGGTGGCGTTCTGCGCGATGGCGTAGAAGTAGTAGGTCGTGCCGGGCTGGAGGCCGGTGATGCCCTGGGTGTAGGGGACCGGGCTGCTGCCGGAGCCCAGGGCGGTGCCGGAGGCGGCCGGGGCCCGGGTGCCGAAGCTGTCGTTGCAGAAGACCGGATCCGCGGTGTCGTAGCGGAAGTGGCCGGTCGTCGCGGCGAGGTTCGGGTTCGCCGAGCCGCCGAGCACCGCGCTGCTGCCGGTGATCGAGGTGGCCGCCACGGTGGTCACCGAGGGGCTCGCCGGGGTGGTGAAGGAGAGGACCGTGCCGAAGCCCGGGCCGGTCGAGTTCGTGGCGATGGCGCAGTAGTAGTAGGTGGTGCTCGGGGTCAGGCCGGTGATGCCCTGGCTGTACTGCACGGCGCTGCCGCCGTTGCCGAGGCTGGTGCCTCCCGCGAAGGGCGCCCGCGTCCCGAAGGTGTCGTTGCAGCTCGACGGAGCGGTGCTCGCGTAGCGGAAGTAGCCGGTGCTGGCGGAGAGGTTGGGGTTCGCCCAGCCCTCGAGGGTGGCCCCGGTGCTGCTGACGCCGGTCGGGGGCAGGGTGGCGACCGTCGGCGCAGAGGGCGTCGTGAAGGAGAGCACGCTGCCGTAGCCGGCGCCGGTGGCGTTGGAGGCGATGGCGCAGAAGTAGTAGGTGGTCCCCGCCGTGAGCCCCGAGATGGCCTGCGAGTAGGGCACGGCGCTGCTGCCGTTGCCGAGGTCGGCGCCGCCGGAGGCCGGCATCCGCGTGCCGAAGCTGTCGTTGCAGAAGGTGGGATCCGTGGCGCTGTAGCGGAAGTAGCCCGTGGTGGCCGTCAGGTTCGGGTTGGCCGATCCGTTGAAGACCGCGCCGGTGCTGGTCACCGAGGTCGCCGCCACGGTGGTGACGGTGGGCTCGGCCGGGGTGGTGAAGGAGAGGACCGTGCCGAAGCCCGGGCCCTCGCTGTTGGTGGCGATGGCGCAGAAGTAGTAGGTGGTCGCCGGGGTGAGGCCGGTGATGCTCTCGGCGTAGGCCTGCGGGGCGCTACCAGCGCCGAGGTCGGCGCCGCCGCCGGCCGGGGCGCGGGTCCCGAAGGTGTCGTTGCAGGTGCCCGGGCTGGTGGTGGCGTAGCGGAAGTGGCCGGTGGTGGTCGAGGCGTTCGGATCCGCCGAGCCGTTCAGGGTCGCGCCCCAGCCGGAGAGGCTGGTGGCCGCCAGGGTGGTGACCGCGGGAGGCGCCAGGGTGGTGAAGGAGAGCACCTGGCCGAGCTCCAGGCCCACGGCGTTCTGGGCGATGGCGCAGAAGTAGTAGGTCGTCCCGGGGACGAGACCGGTGAGGGTCTGGGTGTAGGTCACCGGGGTGCCGCCGGCCCCGAGGGAGACGCCGCCGGTGGCCGGGGTCCGGGTGCCGAAGCTGTCGTTGCAGGCGCCCGGGTTCACGGGGCCGTAGCGCAACCAGCCGGTGGTGGCCGAGAGGTTCGGGTTGGCGCTGCCCTCGAGGGTGGCGGTGCTGCCGGCCACCCCGCTGGCGGCGAGGGTGGTGACGCTCGGGCTCGCGAGGGTGGTGAAGCTCTGCACCCCGCCGAAGGTGCGCCCCTCGGCGTTCACCGCCGCGGCGCAGAAGTAGTAGGTCGTCGCCGGCGAGAGGCCGGTGACCGCGAGGCTGTAGGGCACGGAGAGGTTGCCGGCGCCGAGCGCCTCACCGCCGGTGGAGGGGTGGCGGGTGCCGTAGGCGTCGCTGCAGGTGCCCGGCGCGGTGGTGCCGAGGCGGAAGTAGCCGGTGGCGGCCGCGAGGTTCGGATCGGCCGAGCCCTCGAGGGTCGCGCCGGTGCTGCTCACCGCCGTCGCGGCGAGGCTCGCCACGGTGGGCGCCGCCGGGGTGGTGAAGGAGAGCACGCTGCCGAAGTCGGTGCCGGTGGCGTTCTGGGCGATGGCGCAGAAGTAGTAGGTCGTCCCGGCGGCCAGGCCCGAGACGGCCTGCGTGAAGGGCACGTTCGCGCTGCCGGCGCCGAGGTTGGCGCCGCCCGAGGCGGGCGCCCGGGTACCGAAGCTGTCGTTGCAGACCGAGGGATCGGTGCTGCTGTAGCGGAAGTAGCCGGTCGTGGGAGACAGGTTCGGGTTGGCCGAGCCGGCCAGGACCGCGCTGCTGCCCGTCACCGAGGTCGCGGGCGAGGTCACGACGTTGGGCGCCGCCGGCGTGCTGAAGCTCGAGATGGCGCCGAAGGAGGTGCCCTGGGCGTTACTGGCGATGGCGCAGTAGTAGTAGGTCGTCGCCGCGGAGAGGCCCACCAGGCTCTGGCTGAAGGGCACGGGGACGCTGCCCGAGCCGAGGCTCGCGCCGCCGGTGAGGGGAGCGCGGGTGCCGAAGCTGTCGTCACAGGCGCCGGGGTTGGTGGTGGAGTAGCGGAAGTGCCCGGTGGTGGCCGAGTTGCTCGGGTTGGCGGAGCCCTCGAGGGTGGCGCTCGTGGCCGCGACGGAGGTCGCGGGCGCGGTGGTCACCGTGGGCGGCGCCGCGGTCGTGAAGGAGAGGACGAGGCCGAAGCCGGTGCCGTAGGTGTTCGAGGCGATGGCGCAGTAGAAGTAGGTCGTGCCCGTCGTCAGGCCGGTGATGGCCTCGGAGAAGGGGACGCTGGCGCCGCCCGAGCCGAGGTCGGTGCCGCCCGCCGCCGGCACCCGGGTGCCGAAGGCGTCGTTGCAGACCCCCGGATCGGTGGTGGCGAAGCGGAAGTGCGCGGTGGTCGCCTCGAAGTTGGGGTTGCCGGAGCCGGTGAGGGTGGCGCCGGTGCCGGTCACCGCGGTCACGGCGCTGGTCAAGACGGTCGGCGCCGCGGCGGTGGTGAAGGTCTGCACGCCGCCGAAGCCCGTGCCCTCGGAGTTGGAGGCGATGGCGCAGTAGAAGTAGGTCGTCCCGGTCGAGAGGCCCGTGAGCGGCTCGCTGAAGGGCACGGGGCTGCTGCCCGACCCGAGCGAGGTGCCGCCGGCGGCCGGGAGCCGGGTGCCGAAGCTGTCGCTGCAGGTGCCCGGATCGGTGGTCGAGAAGCGGAAGTGCCCGGTGGCCGCCCGCAGGTTCGGGGTCGCCGAGGCCTGGAGGGTGGCGGTGGTGCTGGTCACGCCGGTGGCGGCCAGGGTCGCGACGGTCGGGGCCGCCGGCGTGGTGAAGGAGAGGACCGCTCCGTAGCCGTTGCCCGTGCCGCTCTGGGCGATGGCGCAGAAGTAGTAGGTCGTGCCGGCGCCGAGGCCGGTGAGGGCCTGCGAGTAGGGCACCGGGCTGCCGCCCGCACCGAGGGAGACACCGCCGGCGGCCGGGGCCCGGGTGCCGAAGCTGTCGTTGCAGGTGGTGGGGTCGGTGCTGCTGTAGCGGAAGTACCCGGTGGTCGCGTCGAGGTTCGGGTTCGCCGAGCCGTTGAGCACCGCGCTGGTGCTCGTGACCGAGGTCGCCGCAGCGGTGGTCACGGCGGGCAGGGTCGGCGTGGTGAAGGAGAGCACGGCGCCGAGGGCGGTGCCCTCCGCGTTGATGGCGATGGCGCAGTAGTAGTAGGTCGTGCCCGAGGCGAGGCCGGTGAGGACCTCGGTGTAGGCCAGCGGGGCGGCGCCCGAGCCGAGATCGGTCCCGCCCGTGGCCGGGACGCGGGTGCCGAAGCTGTCGTCACAGACCCCGGGGGAGGTCGTCGCGTAGCGGAAGTGGCCGGTGGTGGGGGAGCGGTTGGCGATCGCCGTGCCCTCGAGGGTGGCGCCGGTGGCCGAGACGGCGGTGGCCGGATCGGTGGTCACGACGGGGACGTCGGCGGTGGTGAAGCTCTGGAGCACGCCGAAGCTCGTGCCCACCGCGTTGGTGGCGATGGCGCAGAAGTAGTAGGTCGTCCCGGCGGAGAGGCCGGAGAGGGCCTGGGTGTAGGGCACGGGGCTGCCGCCGCTGCCCAGGGAGGCGCCGCCGGTGGCCGGAGCGCGCAGGCCGAAGCTGTCGTCACAGACCCCGGGGTCGGTCGTCGCGTAGCGGAAGTGGCCGGTGGTGGCCTCGAGGTTGGGATCGGCGGACGCCGAGAGGATCGCGCTGGAGCCGGTGATCGCCGTGGCGCTGCCGGTGGAGACCGAGGGGGCGTCGGCGGTGGTGAAGCTCAGCACGCCGCCGAAGGCCGTGCCCTCGGCGTTGGTGGCGATGGCGCAGTAGTAGTAGGTCGTCCCGGTCGAGAGGCCGGAGAGGGTCCGCGAGTAGAAGACGTCGGAGCTGCCCGCCCCCAGCGCGGTGCCGCCGGTGGCCGGGGTGCGCGTGCCGAAGGTGTCGTTGCAGGTCCCCGGATCGGTGGTGGCGTAGCGGAAGTGGCCGGTCGAGGCCGAGAGGTTGGGGTTGGCGGCGCCCTCGAGGGTCGCGCCGGTGCCGCTCACCGCCGAGGCGGCGAGGGTGGTCACCGCCGGCGCCGAGGGCGTGGTGAAGGAGATCACGCTGCCGAAGCCCGTGCCCGTGGCGCTCTGCGCGATGGCGCAGAAGTAGTAGGTGGTGCCGGAGGCGAGGCCGGTGAGGGAGTTGGAGTAGGGCACCGGGCTGTTCCCCGAGCCCAGGTCCGTCCCACCGGAGGCCGGGGTGCGGGTGCCGAAGCTGTCGTTGCAGGTGGTCGGATCGGTGCTGCTGTAGCGGAACCACCCCGTCGTGGCGTCGAGGTTGGGATCGGCCGAGCCGTTGAGCACCGCGCCGCTGCTGGTCACCGAGGTCGCCGCGGCGGTGGTCACCGTCGGCAGAGTCGGGGTGGTGAAGGAGAGCACGGCCCCGAAGGAGGTGCCCTCGGCGTTCGCCGCGATGGCGCAGTAGTAGTAGGTCGTCGAGGAGGCCAGCCCGGTGAGGACCTCGTCGTAGGGGAGGGCGCTGCTGCCGGCGCCCAGGGCGGTCCCGCCGGAGGCCGGGGCGCGGGTGCCGAAGCTGTCGTTGCAGGTGCCCGGATCGCTGGAGGCGTAGCGGAAGTAGCCGCTGGTGCCCGAGAGGTTCGGGTTGGCGGAGCCCTGGAGCGTGGCCCCGCTGGCGCTGACCGCAGTCGCCGCGAGGGTGCTCACGGTCGGGGCGTCGGGCGTGGTGAAGGAGAGGACGCCGCCGAAGGCGGTGCCCACGGCGTTCGTGGCCGCGGCGCAGAAGTAGTAGGTGGTCGAGGCGGAGAGGCCCGCGAGCACCTCGTCGAAGGAGATCGGCGTGCCGCCGGCGCCCAGGTCGGTGCCGCCCGAGGCCGGGACGCGGGTGCCGAAGCTGTCGTTGCAGGTGCCCGGGTCGATCGTGCCGTAGCGGAAGTAGCCGGTGGCGGCGAGGAGCTGCGGGTTGGCCTGGCCGTCGAGGGTGGCGCCGGTGCTGCTCACGCCGCTGACGGCGACGGTGGTGACGGTCGGCGCCGCCGCGGTGGAGAAGGAGCGGACCACGCCGAAGCCGGTGCCCTCGGCGTTGTTGGCGATGGCGCAGTAGTAGTACGTCGTCCCGGTGGCGAGCCCGGTGACGCTCTGGGTGTAGGGCACGGGCGCGCTGCCGGCGCCGAGGGAGGCGCCGCCGCTGGCCGGGGCCCGGGTGCCGAAGCTGTCGTTGCAGGTGCCCGGATCCGTGGCGCTGTAGCGGAAGTAGCCGGTGGTCGGCGAGAGGTTCGGGCTGGCCGTGCCCTCGAGGGTGGCGCTGGTGCCCGTCACCGCGCTGGCGGTCACGGTGGTCACCCCCGGCGGGCCGGTGGTGGTGAAGGAGAGCACGCCACCGAAGTCGAGGCCGGTGGCGTTCTGGGCGATGGCGCAGAAGTAGTAGGTGATGCCGCTCGAGAGGCCGCTGATGGCCTGGGCGAAGGCGATGGGGCTGCCGCCGGCGCCGAGGGAGGCGCCGCCGGTGGCCGGGGTGCGGGTGCCGAAGGTGTCGTCGCAGCTGGCCGGAGGCGTGGCCGAGTAGCGGAACCAGCCGGTGGTCGAGGAGAGGTTCGGGTTGGCCGAGCCGTTGAGGGTCGCGCCCGAGCTGGAGATCAGGCTGGCGGCGACGGTGGTGACCGTCGGGGTGGCCGGCGTGGTGAAGGTCGCCACGCTGCCGAAGCCGGTGCCCACGGCGTTCGAGGCGATGGCGCAGAAGTAGTAGGTGGTGCCCGAGGAGAGGCCGGTGATGGCCTGGGTGTAGGGCACGGCGATGTCGCCGGCACCCAGCGAGGCGCCGCCGGAGGCCGGGGCGCGGGTGCCGAAGCTGTCGTCGCAGGTGCCCGGATCGGTGGTGTCGTAGCGGAAGTAGCCGGTGCTGCCGTTCAGGTTGGGATCGGCCTGGCCGGCCAGGGTGGCCCCCGAGCTGGTGATCGAGCTGGCCACGCCGGTGGTCACCGTCGGGGCGGCGGGCGTGGTGAAGGAGAGGATCTCACCCACGGCGTTGCCCACGCTGCTCGAGGCGAGGATGCAGAAGTAGTAGGTCGTGCCCGGGTTCAGCGAGGTGACCGCCTGGGCGTGAGGCACCGGCGTGTTGCCGCCGCCGAGGTCCGCCCCGCCGGTGGCCGGGGTGCGGGTGCCGAAGGTGTCGTTGCAGGTGCCCGGGTTGGTGGTGCTGTGGCGGAACCAGGCGGTGGTGGGATCGCCGTTGGGGTTCACCGTGCCGTTGAGGGTCGCGCCGGTGGAGGCGATGGCCGTGGCCGCCAGGGTGGTCGCCGCGGGCGGCGCCGCCGGGGTGGTGAAGGAGAGGACCGGCCCGAGGGTCTTGCCCACGCTGCTCTCGGCGATGGCGCAGAAGTAGTAGGTGGTCGCCGGCGCGAGCCCGGAGAGGGGCTGGGCCATGGCGACCGGCACCGAGCCGCTCCCCAGGGAGTAGGTCGTGGAGACCGTGCCGAAGGTGTCGTTGCAGCCCGCCGGATCGGTGGTGTCGTAGCGGAACCAGCCGGTGGTCGTGTAGCTGTTCGGGGTGATCGCGGCGTTGAGGGTCGCGGTGGTCGAGGTGACCGGCGTGGCGGCCAGGGTGACGACCGTCGGCGGGGTGGTCGTGGTGAAGCTGCGGACGGTGCCGAAGGAGATGCCCACCGCGTTCTGGGCGACGGCGCAGAAGTAGTAGGTCGTCCCCGGGGAGAGCCCGGTGATCGCCTGGGAGAAGCTGGTGTTGCTGGTGCCCGAGCCGAGGTTGGTGCCGCCGGTGGTCGGCGCCCGGGTCCCGAAGCTGTCGTTGCAGGTGCCGGGGCTGGCCGTGCCGTAGCGGTACCAGCCGGTGGTGGCGCTGCCCCAGGGGTTGGCGTAGCCGTTGAGGGTGGCGAGGGTGGGGCTGACGCCGGTGGCGCTGTTGGTGCCGACCGTCGGCTCCACGGAGTCGGTGGTGAAGGTCTGCACCGAGCCCCAGCTGGTGCCGTAGGAGTTCCGGGCCAGCGCGCAGTAGTAGTAGGTCGTCCCGGGCTGGAGGCTGGTGCGCGAGCGGGAGAAGCTCACGACCCCGGCGCCGGTGCCGAGGTAGGTGTCCGAGGTGCTCGAGGAGGGCCAGCGGGTGCCGAAGACGTCGCTGCAGACCCCGGGGTTCGAGGTCGAGAAGCGGAAGTAGCCGTAGGTCCCGTTGTTGTTGGGGTTGGCCGTGCCCTGGAAGACCACCGAGGAGGAGGTGATCGAGGTGGGCGGCTCGGTGGTGACGATCGGCGCGTCGGCGGTGGTCACGGAGACCACCGTGCCGAAGGCCGTGCCCTCGGCGGAGGAGACGATGGCGCAGTAGTAGTAGGTGGTGCCCGCCGAGAGGCCGCTGATGGTCTGGTTGAAGGAGACGCCCGAGGTGCCCGAGCCCAGGCTGGTGCCACCGGTGGTGGGCGCCCGGGAGCCGAAGGTGTCGTTGCAGGTGCCCGGGTCGGTGAGGGCGTAGCGGAACCAGCCGGTGGTGGCCGCGCCGTTCGGGGTGCCAGTGCCGTAGAGGCGCACCGAGGAGTTGGTGATGCTGCCCGCGGCCTCGGTGACCACCGTCGGCGGCGTCGGGGTGGTGAAGCTGACGATCGAGCCGAAGGTCTTGCCGACGCTGTTCTCGGCGATGGCGCAGTAGTAGTAGGTCGTGCCGGCGACGAGGCCGGTGATGTCCTCACTGAAGGAGACGTTGTTGGTGCCCGCGCCGAGGGCGTCCCCGCCGGTGGTGGGGGCCCGGGTGCCGAAGGTGTCGTTGCAGGTGCCGGGGCTGGTGGTCGAGTAGCGGAACCAGCCGGTGGTGGCCGCGCCGCCCGGGTCGGAGGCGCCGCGCAGGGTGGCGGTGGTGCCGGTCAGGTTGATGGCGCTGTAGGTCGTCGCGGTCGGGGCGTCGGGCAGGGTGGTGAAGGAGAGCACCGAACCCCAGCTGGTGCCGTAGGAGTTCCGGGCCAGGGCGCAGTAGTAGTAGGTCGTCCCGGGCAGGAGGCTGGTGTAGGAGCGGGCGTAGAAGACCGGGGCGCTGCCGGTGCCCAGGTAGGTGTCGGAGGTCGTGGAGCTGGGCCAGCGCGTACCGAAGCTGTCGCTGCAGGCGCCCGGATCGGTGGTGGAGAAGCGGAAGTAGCCGTAGGTGCCGGCGGCGTTGGGGTCGGCCGAGCCGTTGAAGAGCACCGACGAGGAGGTGATCGAGGTCGGCGGCTCGGTCGTCACCGTCGGCGCGTCGGCCGTGGTGAAGGTGATCACCGCGCCGAAGGCGGTGCCCTCGGCCGAGGAGACGATGGCGCAGTAGTAGTAGGTCGAGCCCACCGAGAGCCCGGCGATGGACTGGGAGAAGGAGACCCCGCTGGTGCCGGTGCCGAGGTTGGTGCCGCCGGAGGTGGGGGCGCGAGAGCCGAAGGTGTCGTTGCAGGTCCCCGGATCGGTGGGGCTGTAGCGGAACCACCCGGTGGTGGCGGAGCCGTTGGGCGTGCCGGTGCCGCGCAGGGTGGCGTCGTCCTGGGTGATCCCGGTGGCGGGATCGGTGGTGACCAGCGGCGGGGTGGGCGTCGTGAAGCTCACCATCGAGCCGAAGGCCTTGCCCACGCTGTTCTCGGCGATGGCGCAGTAGTAGTAGGTCGTGCCCGCGACGAGGCCGGTGACGTTCTCGTTGAAGGAGACCGTGCTGTTCCCGGCGCCGAGGGCATCACCGCCGGTGGTGGGGGCGCGGGTACCGAAGGTGTCGTTGCAGGTGCCGGGGCTGGCCGTGGCGTAGCGGAACCAGGCGGTGGTCGTGGCGCCGCCGGGGTTCGCGCCGCCCCGCAGCTGGGCGCCGGTGCCCGTCAGGGCGGTGGCGCTGTAGGTGCTCACCGTCGGCAGGGCGGCCAGGGTGGTGAAGGACTGCACGGTGCCCCAGGAGGTCCCGTAGGAGTTCCGGGCCAGGGCGCAGTAGTAGTAGGTGTTCCCCGGCAGGAGGCCCGTGAGGGTGCGGGCGAAGGGCACCGCAGCCGTGCCGGTGCCGAGGTAGGTGTCGGAGCTCGTCGACGAGGGCCAGCGGGTGCCGAAGCTGTCGCTGCAGGTGCCCGGGTTGGTGGTGGAGTAGCGGAAGAAGCCGTAGGCGCCGTTGCTGTTCGGATCACCGGTGCCGTTGAAGACCACCGAGGTGGCCGTGATCGAGTTCGGCGCCTCGGTGGTCACCGCCGGCACGTCGGCGGTGGTGAAGCTCATCACCGCGCCGAAGGCGGTGCCCTCGGCCGAGGCGGCGATGGCGCAGTAGTAGTAGGTGGTCCCGGCCGAGAGGCCGGAGATGGCGCGGGAGTAGGGGACCGCGGCGGTGCCCGAGCCCAGGCTGGTGCCGCCGGTGGTGGGCGCCCGCGAGCCGAAGACGTCGTCGCAGTCGGTGGGCTCGGTCAGGGCGTAGCGGAACCAGCCGGTGGTGGCCGAGCCGTTGGGATCGGCCTGTCCCCGCAGGGTGGCCCCGCTGTTGGTGAGGCCGGTGATGGTGTCGGTGGTGACGATGGGCGGCGTCGGCGTGGTGAAGCTGACGATCGTGCCGTAGGTCTTGCCCTCGCTGTTCTCGGCGATGGCGCAGTAGTAGTAGGTGGTGCCGGCGGTCAGCCCGGAGATGGTCTCGTTGTAGGAGACCGTGCTGGTGCCCGAGCCGACGTCGTCGCCGCCGGTGGTGGGGGCGCGGGTGCCGAAGGTGTCGTTGCAGGTGCCCGGGCTGGAGGTGTCGTAGCGGAACCAGGCGGTGGTGGCCGCGCCGCCCGGATCGACCCCACCGCGAAGCAGCGCGGTGGTGGCGGTCAGGCCGGTGGCGCTGTAGGTCGAGACCCCCGGCGGATCCGCGAGGGTGGTGAAGGACTGCACCGTGCCCCAGTTGGTGCCGTAGGAGTTCCGGGCCAGGCCGCAGAAGTAGTAGGTGGTGCCCGGCAAGAGTCCGGTGATCGTGCGCCCGAAGGGCACCGGATCGGTGCCGGTGCCGAGATAGGTGTCCGAGACGGTCGAGGAGGGGATGCGCGTCCCGAAGCTGTCGCTGCAGGTGCCGGGGTTGGTGGTGCTGTAGCGGAAGAAGCCGTAGGCGCCGTTGCCGTTCGGATCGCCGGTGCCGTTGAGGACGACCGAGGAGGAGGTGATCGAGGTCGCCGGCTCGGTGGTCGCGACCGGCGCGTCGGCGGTGGTGAAGGTGAGCACCGCGCCGAAGGCCGTGCCCTCGGCGGAGGTGACGATGGCGCAGTAGTAGTAGAGGGTGCCGGCCGAGAGGCCGCTGACGTTCTGGTAGTAGCTGACGGCGCTGCTGCCGGAGCCGAGGTTGGAGCCCCCGGTGGCGGGCGCGCGCGAGCCGAAGGTGTCGTTGCAGGTGACCGGATCGGTCGTGCTGTAGCGGAAGTGGCCGGTGGAGGTGGCCAGGTTGGGGGTGCCGGTGCCGTTGAGCCGGGCGCTGCTGTTGGTGAGGCTGGAGGCGGGCTCGGTCGTCGCCAGGGGCGGGGTGGGCGTGGTGAAGGTGCGGACGGTGCCGAAGGCGATGCCCACCGAGTTCTGGGCGATGGCGCAGAAGTAGTAGGTCTGGCCAGCGACCAGGCCGGTGACGGCGTCGTTGAAGCTCACCGTGCTGTTGCCCGAGCCGAGGTCGTCACCGCCGGTGGTGGGGGCGCGGGTGCCGAAGGTGTCGTTGCAGCTGCCGGGGCTGCTGGTGGAGAAGCGGAACCAGCCCGAGGTCGTGGCGCCGCCGGGGTTCGCCGAGCCGTTGAGCTGCGCCGTGGTGCCGGTCAGCAGGGTGGCGCTGCTGGTGCTCACCGTCGGGAGGGCCGCCAGGGTGGTGAAGGACTGCACGCTGCCCCAGTTCGTCCCGTAGGAGTTCCGGGCCAGGGCGCAGTAGTAGTAGGTCGTGCCCGGCACGAGGCTGGTGTAGGAGCGCGAGTAGTCGACCGGGACGTCGCCGGTGCCCAGGTAGGTGTCCGAGGTGCTGGAGGTGGGCCAGCGGGAGCCGAAGGCGTCGCTGCAGGTGCCGGGGTTGGTGGAGCTGAAGCGGAAGTAGCCGTAGGTGCCGTTGAGGTTGGGCGTGGCCGAGCCCTGGAAGACCGCGCTGGTCGCCGTGATGGAGGTCGGGGGGTTGGTGGTCACGTCCGGGGCGTCGGCGGTCTTGAAGGAGACCACGGTGCCGAAGGCCAGGCCCTCGCTGTTCTGGGCGATGGCGCAGAAGTAGTAGGTCGTGCCGGCCGAGAGCCCGCTGACGTTCTGGTAGAAGGTGATGGACGAGGTGCCCGAGCCGAGGGCCGAGCCGCCGGTGGCCGGCGCCCGGGAGCCGAAGACGTCGTCGCAGGTGCCCGGATCGGTGAGGCCGTAGCGGAACCACCCGGTGGCCGAGGCGCCGCTGGGGATGGCCTCGCCGTTGAGGCGGGCGCCGCTGCTGGTGAGGCTGCTCGCGGGGTTGGTGGTGACGATCGGGGCCGAGGGCGTGGTGAAGCTGCGGACGGTGCCGAAGCTCTTGCCCACGCTGTTCTGGGCGATGGCGCAGAAGTAGTAGGTCGTCGCCGAGGAGAGGCCGGTCACGCCCACGGCGTAGCCAACCGACGAGTTGCCCGAGCCGAGGGCCGAGCCGCCGGTGGTGGGGGCGCGGGTGCCGAAGACGTCGTCGCAGGAGGCGGGGTTGGTCGTGGAGTAGCGGAACCAGCCGGTGGTCGCCGCGCCGCCCGGGTTGGCCGAGCCGTTGAGCTGGGCGGAGGTGCCGGTGACGAGGGTGGCGCTGGAGGTCGAGACCACCGGGGCGTTGGCCAGGGCGGTGAAGGAGAGCACCTCGCCGAAGGAGGTGCCGTGGGTGTTACTGGCGATGGCGCAGTAGTAGTAGGTCGAGCCCGGCTGGAGGCCGGTGATGCCGCGGGTATAGGAGACCGGGGAGTTGCCGGAGCCCAGGGCGGTGCCGCCGCTGGCCGGAGCGCGGGAGCCGAAGCTGTCGTCACAGGTGCCCGGATCGATCGTGTCGTAGCGGAACCAGCCGGTGGAGGAGGCCGCGCTGGGGTTCGCCGAGCCCTCGAGGGTGGCGGTGGTGCTGGTGATGGCCGTCGCGCCGACGGTCGTCACGGCGGGGGCGCCCGGCACCGTGAAGGAGACGATCCCTCCGAAGGCGGTGCCCGAGGCGTTGTTCACGATCGCGCAGAAGTAATAGGTGACCCCCGAGGTCAGCCCCGTCGCGAGGATCGAGTAGGGGACCGAGCCGGTGCCCGAGCCCAGATCGGTGCCGCCGGTCACCGGCACCCGGGTGCCGAAGGCGTCGGTGCAGGTGCCGGGATCGGTGGCGCTGATCCGGAACCAGCCGGTGCTCTGCTCGCCGTTCGGGTTGCCCGTGCCGTTGAGCTGGGCCGAGGACGTCGTGATCGACGTCGCCGCCGAGGTCGAGGCCGTCGGCGCGGCGGCGAGCGAAGGAACGGCAGTCAGGAGAACCACTGCGGGCAGAAGAGCCCGGGCAAGAGCACGGCGCATGGGGCAACCCCTCCGGTTGGGTGTCGAGACGACCCAACGAGTTTAGGGGATCGCGCGCGGCCCGGATACGATCGGAGCGAGGGGGGCGGATTTCCCCCGGAGAGCCCGAATTCGGGCTCTATTCGGCAGAAGTGGGGGGCTCGTCCCCCTCGTCATCCTCCCCGTCGGACCAGGCGGAGAGCTTCCGGTAGATCGTCCGGGTGGAGAGGCCCAGGAGGCGGGCGGCGAGCTGCTTGTCGCCCCTCGTCTGCTCCAGCGTCGCGAGGATCACCGAGCGCTCGATCTCCTCGAGGGGAGCGCCGACGGGCACCACCAGCTCCCGCCGCGCACCGCCGCGCTGCTGGGCGATCTCCTCGGGCAGCTCCGGGAGATCGATCCGGTCGCCGCGGCAGAGGACGACGGCCCGCTGCACGATGTTCTGCAGCTGCCGCACGTTCCCGGGGAAGGCGAAGCCCTCCAGGGCGTTCATCGCGGCCTCGGTGAAGCCGGCGAGGTTCTTGCCGTTCTCCGAGGCGTAGCGGGCCAGGAAGTGCTGGGCGAGCAGCGGGACGTCTCCGCTGCGCTCGCGCAGGGGCGGCAGGGTCAGGGTGATGACGTTCAGGCGGTAGAAGAGATCCTCCCGGAAGGTGCCCTGGGACACCGCCTCGGAGAGGTCCTTGTTGGTGGCGGCCAGCACCCGGACGTCGGCCCGGAGGGTCTCGCCGCCGCCGAGCCGCTCGAACTCGCCGCTCTGCAACACCCGCAGGAGCTTGGCCTGCACCGGGGCGGAGAGCTCGCCGACCTCGTCGAGGAAGAGGGTCCCGCGATCGGCCCGCTGGAAGCGTCCGGCCCGCCGCGCCGAGGCGCCGGTGTAGGCGCCCTTCTCGACGCCGAAGAGCTCCGACTCCAGCAGGGTCTCCGGGATGGCCGCGCAGTTCACGGCCACGAAGGGGCCGTCGCTGCGCTCGGAGAGGGCGTGGAGGGCCCGGGCGATCAGCTCCTTGCCGGTGCCCGACTCGCCCTGGAGGAGGACGGTGGCGTTGGAAGGGGCGGCCTGCCGCACCAGATCGAGGGAGGCGCGGAAGGCCGGAGACTGGCCGATGAGCCCGTCGGGGGAGGCCAGGGTCTTCAGGCGGGCCCGCAGGGTGCGGTTCTCCAGGACGAGGGCCTGGCGATCGAGGGCCTTGCGGACGGCCTTCACGATCACCATCCGCTTGAGGGGCTTGGTGACGAAGTCGTAGGCCCCCTCCTTCATCGCCTCCACCGCGGTCTCCACCGTGCCGTGGGCGGTCATCAGGACGACCTCGATCTCCGGGGCGATGGTCCGGACGGCGCGCAGCAGCTCGGTCCCGCTCATCCCCGGCATCATCAGATCGGTGAGGACGACGTTCACCTCTTCTGCCCGGAGCAGCTCGAGGGCCTGCGCCCCGTTGGTGGCCTTCAGGACCTCCCACTCCTCGCGGGAGAAGATCCGCTCGAGGGAGTCGAGGTTCGACTGCTCGTCGTCGACGATCAGGACCTTGGGCGGGGCGTCCATCTCACGCTCCTCCACGCTTACTTCCCGACGGGGGCGTGCACGCCGAGGGTGAGGGAGGGGAAGAGGACGTGCCCGCCCGAGCCCTCCGGCAAGGGGTGATCGATCCCGCCGCTCCAGTCGGTGACATAGCGGGACAACTTCAGAGGCACCCAGGTGATTCCGGCGCCCAGGGAGAGCCAGTCGGTGGCGAAGGCCTCGGCCCGCAGGCCGAAGGCCAGGACCAGCCCGTCCATCGCCCGATCCTCGCCGATCACGCCGTAGCCGGCGCCCAGGTGGATCGACGCGTCCCACCAGCGGCGGGCGGTGGGGGAGAGCACCTCCAGCGCCTCCAGGAGGGCCGCCGGGTGCCAGCCCAGCTCGAGGGTGGCCAGGCCGGCGCCGCCCCGCTGGGAGCTGCCGAGGTCCCAGCCGTGGCCGCGCAGCTGCAGCAGGATGCTGGCGTGGCCCCGGATGTTGTAGCCGATGCCCAGGCCGAGCCCGAGGCTGTTCTCGGTCTGCTGCACCAGGAGGGGATCGACGAAGGGGCGCTCGAAGACCGGCACCTGATCCGCGATCCGGGGACCGTCCAGGGTCCAGGCGGAGTAGCCCGGCTCGAGGCGGATGGTCAGCCCCTCCTCCAGCCGGCGCTGGGGCTCGACCGGGGCGCCGTCCGCCCGGGCGAGGGCGGGCAGCAGGAGGAGGGCGAGGAGGGGGAGGGTGAGGCGGTGCGGCATGGGAGGCGCGTACCAGAGGAAGGCGTCGCTGTCAGCCACCCGCAAGTGCCTAGGTTGATGGCATGGAGCGAGGGGCTCCGGGCCCCTCGCGAAAAGGAGGCGCACGATGATCCGCAGAGGTCCCGGTCATCTCGATCATCTGATCGACCGCCACGTGGCGCTGTTGGATGTCCAGAAGCGAGTCCAGTCCGAGAAGGCCGGAGAGCGCGCTGCCCAGGCCGCCCCCGAAGAGGGGCACTGGTTGACCGTCTCGATGGGGATGGGGGTGCAGGGCGAGGCGATCGGCCGGGCGGTGGGTGAGCGCCTCGGCTGGCGGGTCTTCGATCGCGAGCTCCTCGACGTGATCGCCCGGACCGAGCACACCCGCGAGCGACTGCTCGCCCGCCTCGACGAGCGAGCGGTGGGCAAGCTCGAGGAGTTCTTCTCCCGCTTCCTGATGCCCCGGGAGCCGAGCCGCTCCATCCTGGTCAACGACCTGATGCAGGTGATCTGGGCCCTGGGCCGGGAGGGCTCGGTGGTCCTCCTCGGGCGTGGCGCGAACTTCGTCCTCGCCGGCACCGGCGGCCTGCGGGTGCGGCTGGTCGCCACGCTGGAGGAGCGCGTCGCGCGGGTCGCCGAGGAGGAGAAGCTCTCGAGCGCCGAAGCCAAGGCCAAGATCCTCGCGGACGACACCCGCCGGGAGGGGTTCCTCCGGCAGACCTACGGCCGCGCGATCAACGATCCCCGAGCCTACGACCTCATCCTGAACACCGGCACGCTGGGGGTGGAGCGGTCGGTGGAGCTGATCCTCACCGCCCTGGGCGAGGAAGAGGTCTAGTGCCGCCAGTCGGCGCGCACGAGCTTCCAGTCCTCACCCTCGAGGGTGAAGCCGAAGTCGAGCTCGATGCTGTCGGCGCTCGCGGGGACGATCGTCTCGCCGCGGGCGAGCAGGGCCTTCGTCTGCACGTCGGCCTGGGTCGAGCTCTCCAGGGTGATCTGCCGCTCGGTGAGGAGCACCTGGGTCCAGCGGCCCTGGCGCAGCTGCACGAAGAGCATCCCCTTGAGCTGGTCCCGGGTCATGCCTCGCCCTTTGAAGGACTCGGAGACGTGCTCCATGATCCCGCCCAGGTCCTGCTCCCGCGTCGCCTGCACCATCTCGTCGAGCACCGCCGAGATCGCCTCCTCCGGCGTCTTGGGCTCGTCCGAGGAGAAGAGGAAGAGCCCCGCCGCGACGAGGCAGGAGCCCAGGACCAGCAGAACCAGCGTGCGGACCGACATCCCCCGAGTCTACCCACTCGCAGCTCATAGCTCGAAGCCAATCGAGCCGCCACCGGCGGACTGCGGCGGCTCGAGAGCAGAGCGAGTCGATGTGCGTCGCCGGGGCTACCGGATGAGCGCCTTCGACTCGTCCATCCAGGGCTGGTAGTAGCGCTTGAACTTCTTGTCCTTCTTCAGCGCTTCGCCCACGTCCTCCCGGATCTTGTTGAGCTTGTCCCGCTCCACCCGGTCGTTCTTGAAGAAGGTGAGCGCCTTGGCGAAGAGGGGCAGCGCCTCGTTGAAGTGACCCTGCTCGGAGTAGAGCCAGCCCATCGCCTCGTAGACCTCGGCGTACTGCTCCTTGATGCCGACGGCGGTGTTGTAGGCGTCGATCGCCTTGTCGTACTCCTTCTTCCGCTCCTCCTCGTCCTTCATGCCCCGGGCGGCCTTCTGATGGATCATGCCGATCCGCAGGTAGGCCTCGCGCGCCTCCGGGTCCGCCTTGATGGCGTCCTGGAAGTGCTTCGTCGCCTCCTCGATGTGCTCGTCACCCTTCTTCAGGAGGATGTTGCCGTAGGCGACGTGGTAGTTGGCGGACTTCGCGACGTTCTTGCCCCAGAGCTCCATGATCTGGAGGGCCTCCTCGGCGCGGTTCTGCTCGAGGAGCGCGAGCGCGGCGAGGTGATAGGCGCGAGGAGCGTAGGGGTAGTTCTCGTAGGCGGTCTGGAGGGCCGGCAGGGCGGTGGCGTTGCCCATGTTGGCCAGGGCCACGCCCTTGGCGAAGTGGGCCACCGGCAGCTTCGGCGCCGCCGCGAGGGCCTCCTCGGCCGCGGTCACGGCCTTCTGGTACTCGCGGTTGTAGATGTGGAACTCGGCCAGGGTCGCCTTGGCGTAGGCCAGCAGGTAGGGGTTCAGCTCGCCCTCGGGGCGGGCGAGGACGTCGTCGAGGTTGTCCTTGGCCTTCTTGACGTCGTCGTCGCGGGCGATGTTGACCCGCGACTCGAGGAGCAGGCCCAGGATGTGGTTGGGGTTCGCGTCCAGGGTCTTCTTCACGAAGCTCTTGGCGTTCGTGAGCTCGTTGTCCTGCAGGTAGATCTCGGCGGTGTAGGCGTTGTAGCGCGGGTTGCGCCACTCGCTCTCGGCCGCCGCCCGCAGGCTCTTGCGCGCGTCGCCCAGCTTGCCCTGGTAGCGCTGCGCCAGCCCGAGGCCCTCGAAGATCGAGGCGCCGCGGCCGCCCTGGTTGACGATGTCGACCAGGTAGGTCTCGGCCTCGGCGTACTTGCCCTCGGCGACCATGAGGATGCCCTTGGCGCCGTAGCGCTCCTGCTTCTGGACGTCCTTCTTCTCGGCCTGCCCGGAGAAGTCGTTGGCGACGGCCTTGGCGCTCTCGATCCCGTACTCCTGGTAGAGGCGGGCGTTGATCAGGGCCTTGGTGGCCACGACGTACTTGTGGCCCGAGTCGAGGCCGAGGGCCTCGTCGAGCAGCGTCTGGGCCTTGGCCAGATCGGCGGGGTTGTCCCGCATCATCGCGTCCTTGGCCTGCGACGCGAGATCGCGCACCTGCTCCTGGACCTGGACGTGGTTCCAGTAGAAGTAGAGCGCGCCCATGAAGAGCCCGGTGGCGATGATGATCTGGATGGAGGCCTTGCCGAAGGACTCGCGCGTGACCGGAGCGGTCCGCTGGAAGCCCTCGACGAAAGCCTCGTCGGGCAGCTGTGCACCGCTGCTGCCGTTGGTCCCGCCGTCAGCAATCTTCTCGTCGTCAGACACCGGCTCGACCTCGCGCTGGGGGCTCGACATCCACAGCCTCCGGAAAAACCCCTGTAGGACAAGGGGGTTGGATCAATTGGAAGGAGCGATGGGTAGCAGGGCTTTTCAGAGAGTGTCAAGGATCGACCGCTCCACCACGCCGGCCACCTCCGGCAGGGCCGAGACGGCCAGGAAGGCGCCCGCCCGGGCCCCCACCGCGAGGAGGGGGATGGGGTTGCGGGTGTGGGTCCTCACCGAGAGATCCTCCAGGTTTCCGTGATCACTGGTGACCACGAGGGTGTCCCGGGAGAGGTCGAGGCCCTCGAGGGCGCCCTGCAGCAGGCCCTCCAGGCGCAGGAGGGCGTCCTCGGCGGCCTCGAAGTCCTGGTCGTGGCCGGCCTTGTCGGTGAGGAAGAACTCGAAGAGCCCCAGGTCGAGGTGTTCGCGCTCGGCGGCGAGGATCCGGCCGGCCGCGATCGGCTCCACGGCCGGCAGGTCGAAGCCCCGGCCGCGGGGCCCCGCCAGGGTGACGTCGTGGAAGACCGCCCTCCCCTCGAGGACGTCATCGAAGGTGCGAAAGAGGATCCCCGCGGCGTGGGTCGCCACCGTCGTCACCGAGGGGTGGCGGTAGAGCCGCGGGATCGTCAGCGGCGGCTCGGGACGGCGGGGCGGAGGCTGGGGGAAGCCCACCGCGTTCAGGTACTGCGTGTGGTAGGCGTTGAGGAAGGCGACCGAGCGCCCCCGCCGGGAGAGGCGGGCGAGCAGGCCGTGCTGCTCGACGAAGGCGCGCAGCTTCGGGCCCGGGAAGCCGGTGACGTGGCTGCCCATGAAGGCGCCGGCGTTCTGCCCCGTGAGGAGGCTGGCCTGGCCGGTGGCGCTCTGGGGCCGGCCCGGTAGGCCGAGGTTCGCGTCGATGGCGCGGAAGCGAGCCTCGGGCGGGAGCGGCCGGGAGTGGCTGCCGTCGAGGAAGTGAGAGAGGAGCGTGGGCGTGCGCGCCAGCGGGTTCCGCGCCGGATCGCGCTCGCCGACCCCGACGCCGTCCACGAAGCAAAGGAGGATCATGGCTCCGGCACCCCGTGCCCTCCTCCGCCCGGCGTCTCGATCCACAGGGCGTCGCCCGGCTCGAGGCGCACCTCGCACTTGGCCGGCAGCGCCTCCTTCCGGCCCCCCGCGCGCACGATCCGCTCGGCGCCCGGGAGCCCCGCCCCGCCACCGGCCGCGCCCGCCGGGGCGCGCTCGCGCCGCTCGCCCACCAGGGTCACCTCGGTGGGCTCGAGGGCCAGGTAGCCGCGCACGAGCCCCTCGCCCCCGGGGCGCGCGCCCGCGCCGCCGCTGCCCCGGCGCAGGCGATAGGCCAGCACCCGCAGGGGGGTGGTGTGCTCGATCACCTCGATCGGCGTGTTGAGGGTGTTGGTCATGTGGCTGTGCACCGCCGAGGCGCCCGCCCGTCCGGGGCCGGCGCCCGCGCCGCCGCCGAGGGTCTCGTAGTAGGCCCAGGGGTGGGGGCGGCTGCCGCCCATCAGGACGTTGTTCATCGTGCCCTGGCTCTGGGCCGGGATCTCCCCGGGCAGGGCGCCGGCGAGCGCCGCCAGGATCAGATCGACCACCCGCTGGCTGGTCTCCACGTTGCCGCCGGCCACCGGGGAGGGGTGGCGCGCGTCGAGGATCGAGCCCGGGCGGGTCAGGATCTCCACCGGCTCGAGCAGGCCGCTGGAGTCGGGCACGTCGTCGTCGGTGAGGAGGCGCAGGGCATAGAGGGTGGCGCTGACCACGATGGCCCGCACCGCGTTCAGGGGACCCTCACAGGCGTCGGCGCTGCCCCGGAAGTCGAGGGTGGCGCGCTCGCCCTCGAGGGTGAGGGCGAGGTGCAGCTCGAGCGGGCCGTGGCCGCGGCCGTCGTCGTCGAGCCAGTCCCGCGCCTCGAAGCGTCCGTCGGGCAGGGCCCGCAGGGTCGCCCGCATCGCGCGGCCGGCGTGGGCGACCAGGCCCTGCAGGGCGGCGTCGAGCCGCGCCTCGCCGAAGCGGTCCGCCAGGGAGCGCAGGCGGGCGGCCCCGGCGCGGCTGGCGGCGAGCTGCGCCTCGAGGTCCCCGCGGCGCTCGGCGGGATCCCGGGAGGCGTTGGCGAAGGCCTCGATCGCCGCGCCCACCGGCGCGCCGGCCCGCTGCACCAGGGTCGGGGGCAGCCGCACCCCCTCGGCGTCGATGTGATCGGTGAGGGGCATCGAGCCCGGCCGCTCGCCGCCCACGTCCGCGTGGTGGGCCCGCACCGCGACCAGCCCCAGCAGCCGCTCGCCGCGCTCGTCGAAGACGGCCTCCACGCTGGTGAGGTCGGGCAGGTGCGTCCCGCCGGCGAAGGGATCGTTGAGGATGGCGACGTCCCCGGGGCCCAGGTCGAGGGCCGCGCGGGCCGCGGCGACCGAGAGGGGGGTGGCCCCGAGGTGCACGGGGATGTGCGCGGCGTGGGCCACCATCTCCCCGCCGGGCTCGAAGAGGGCGCAGGAGAAGTCCCGCCGCTCCTTGATGTTGGGGGAGAAGGCGGCCCGGCCGAGGACGACCCCCATCTCCTCGGTCAGCGCCGAGAGGAGGTGCCGCCAGACGGTCAGCTCCACCGGATCGTCGAGGCGCTCCCCCGGGGTGGGCCGGTCGCTCATGGCCTCCTCCCCAGGCGCAGGAGCCCCAGCGCGTCGACCCGCGCCCGGAAGCCGGCGGGCACCCAGGTGGTGCCGGTGCGCTCGACGATCGCGGCCGGGCCCTCGACGAGGCTGCCCGGGCCGAGCTCCTCGCGCCGGGCGGTGACCCCCGCGCCACCGCTGATCGTCCGGGCGCTGCCCGCGGAGACGAGCGGCGCCGGCACCTCCGGGGCCCGGCCCCGCGCCTCGACCCGGGCGGTGACCCACTCCAGGGGGCGGGGGAGGGTGAAGCCGAAGGCCTCGGCGTGCCGGCGGGCGAAGGCGGCGGCCGCGTCGGCGACGAGGGTCGCGCTGGCGGGCTCGACGGGCACCTCGAGGGTGGCGCTCTGGCCCCGGTAGCGCAGCTCGGCGGTGGCCTCGAGCTCGGGGTGCGCCTCGCCCTCGGCGGCGAGGGCCGCGCGGGCCCGGGCCTCGAGCTCGGCGTAGGCGCTGGCGAGCTGCCCGGCGAGGGGAGCGTCCGCGGGGCCCCGCTCGGCGGGCAGGGGGAGCTGGAGGGTGCGCCGGCGCAGATCCCGGCGGCGCGCGGCGAGGGCGCCGTAGGCGCAGAGGAGGCCGGGCTCGGGCGGGACCACCACCTCGGGGATCTCGAGGAGCTCGGCGAGCTCGGCGGCGTGGAGGCCCCCGGCGCCGCCGAAGGGCATCAGGACGAAGTCCCGGGGATCGTGTCCGCGCTCGAGGCTCACCCGGCGCAGGGCCCGGGCCATCACCGCGCCGGCCACCCGCACGATCCCGGCGGCGCAGGCCTCGGCGTCCAGGCCGAGGCGGGCGCCCAGGCCGGCCACCGCGCGGCGGGCCGCCTCGAGGTCGAGGGGCAGCTCGCCGCCCAGGAGGAGGTCGGGGGGTAGGCGGCCCAGCACCAGGTGGGCGTCGGTGAGGGTGGGCTCCTCGCCGCCCCGGCCGTAGGCCGCCGGGCCGGGGTCGGCGCCGGCGGAGCGGGGACCCACCCGCAGCGCGCCGCCGCCGTCGATCCAGGCCAGGGAGCCGCCGCCGGCCCCGACGGTGTAGATGTCGAGGGCGGGAATGCGCAGGGGCAGCTCGCCGATCTCGATCTGATCCCGGCGCAGGGGCGTGCCCTCGACCACCACGCAGACGTCGGTGGAGGTGCCGCCCATGTCGAGGGTGAGCACCCGGGAGAGGCCCGCCTGCCGGGCGACCCGCGCCGCGCCGGTGACGCCGCCGGCGGGCCCGGAGAGGGCCGTGTGCACCGGCGCCACCCGGGCGGAGGCCGAGGCGCGGACGCCCCCATCCGAGCGCAGCACCGTCAACCGGGTGGGCGCGAGCGCCCCGGCGTCGGACGCCGCGGCCAGCGCCTCGTCGACCCGCGCCAGGTAGCGCTGGCAGGTGGGGGCGACGAAGGCGTTGGCGACGCAGGTCGAGCTGCGCTCGTACTCGCGGATCTCGGGCGAGAGCCGGTGGGAGAGGGTGAGGGGCAGGTCCAGGCCGGCGAGGGCCTCGGCGACGCGCGCCTCGTGCTCGCCGTTGGCGTAGGCGTGGAGGAGGACCACCGCCACGGCCTCGGCGCCCAGGCTGCGGAGGCGATCGCGCAGCTGCGCGGCCTCGTCCTCGTCCAGGGTCAGCGCTCGCAGCACCTCGCCGTGGGGTCCCAGCCGCTCGGGGAGGCCCAGCCGCCGCCCGGCCGGGACCAGGGGCGGGGGGAGGGCCGGCTCCAGGGCGTGGAGCTCGGGGCGGCTCTGCCGGCGGATCTCGAGGACGTCCTCGAAGCCCTCGGTGGTCAGCAGCACCACCCGGGCGCCGCGCCGCTCGAGCAGCGCGTTGGTGGCGACGGTGGAGCCGTGGGCGACTCCCTCCGGCGACCGCCCCGCCTCGCGGCGCACCCGCTCGAGGGCCTCGAGCACGGCCCGGGCCGGATCGTCGGGGGTCGAGGGGATCTTCGCCCGGAAGAGGGCGCCGTCCTCGCCGACCGCGATCAGGTCGGTGAAGGTGCCCCCCGTATCTACCCCGATGCGCATGGACGCCGACTATAATCGGTGACGATGACCCGGAGGTGGTTCGAGAGGAGCCCGGCGCGAGGCATGGCGAGATGAGCGACCTGGAGCTGAAGACCGGCGGGGCCCTCGAGCGCCGGGAGGGCGACGACCTGCGCCTCGCCTACGCCGAGCTCACCGCGGCGCGGACCCACCACGCCGCCTTCCTGCTGGAGAGGGAGGCGCGCGAGGCGGCGCTGGGCCGCAAGTCCCACCACGTGCAGGGCGCCCTCGAGGCCGCGAAGGCCTTCCTGGCCGGGGCGGGGGAGGGGGAGGCCGCCGCCTCCCTGCCGGTCCCCGCCGAGGACTTCCGGGCGGAGCTGCAGCAGGGCCGGGAGGCCTTCGAGGCCTGGGCGAGGGAGGAGACCGGGCGCCTGGAGGCGGCGATCGAGGCGGCGTCCGCCGAGGTGACCGCCCGGGTGGAGCGCTGGCTCGAGCACTTCCGGCCGCACCTGCGGCTGGAGGTGGCCGCGATCGGGAAGGAGCGCTCGGTGGTGCACCTGCCCACCCCGCGGGGGGACGAGGCGGTGCTCCTCTGCGCCCTGCTCACCGGCAAGCCCCCCCTCACCTACGACTTCCTCCTCGACGACGCCGTCGACCACCTCGGTCAGCCCTCGGCCCTGGCCGCGGCGGGGGCGGGGATCGATCTCTCGGCCCTGCGGGAGGGGAGCGCCGACGACGAGGACGCGATCGCCCACGGCAGCGAGGCGACGCTCCTCCCCATCCGCCGCCACCTGCCCCTCACCGATCCGATCCTGGGCTGGCCCCGCTTCCGGCTGATGCTGCGCGGCCCGGTCCTGGAGCTGGAGTCCCGGGAGGCGGACACGGGCTACACCCACCTGCTGCCCGCCGCCCACGCCGAGCGCTTCACCGGCTACCTCGTCGCCCTCCAGGCGAAGGGGAAGCTCGAAGTCGCGGTCGATCTGGGCTAATCCAGTAGCCCGGGCATGGCATTGAAGATTCGATCCAGGCGGCGGCTGGCGGCCGCGAGCAGCGGCCTCTTCGTGGGGCTCTTCGTGCTCGCGCTCTCCTTCCTCGAGCTGGTGCCCACCAGCTTCGACGAGATGGCCTACGACGCGCTGATGCGGGCCACCGCCGACGAGACCCGGGCCAGCGATCGGATCGTCCTGGTGCACTTCGACGAGGAGAGCCTGGGCTGGGTGGAGCGGGAGATGGGCGAGGAGTGGCCCTGGCCCCGGGAGTACCACGGCATCCTGCTCTCCACCCTGCGCAGCTGGGGCGCCCGCGTCGTCGCCTTCGACATCCTCTTCGATCAGGACCGGGTGGGGCACTTCGGCTGGTCGGACACCGCGGCCTTCACCGAGCACCTGCGCGAGGCCGGGCAGGCGGTCCTCGCCGGCGGCCACAACGCGGGCGAGCGGGCGCCGATCCCCGCCCGGGGCCACGGGATCCGGCTGGCCGCCTATCCCGACTGGGACGCCGCCCTCGAGGGCGCCGGCCGCCTCACCGCCCTGGCGCGCCAGGCCTACCTGCAGGCCGAGGGCGAGGGCTACCGGCTCTGGGTCGGCGGCTTCGACTCCGACGAGGAGGCCCGGGCGGCGGTCACGGCCTGGGGCACGGCGGTCCTCCCGCTGCTGGAGAAGCGCCCCGAGACGGCGACCCGGGTCGACCGGGCGGCGCTGTCGGCCTGGCTCGCCGAAGTGGTGAAGGACCGGGCCGGCGAGGTGCCGGAGGCCGCCGAGCACGTCGGCGACGCCGAGTTCCTCCGCCGCTTCCGCCTCTCGGCCCCCTCGGGCGAGGCCGAGACCGGCGTGGACACCCTGCCCCAGGCGCCCTTCCTCCTGGCCGCCGCCGGCTTCGGCATCGCCGAGCAGCTCCCCGACTCCGACGGCATCCTGCGCCGGATGCAGCTCACCGCCCGCCTCGAGAGCGGGGTCTACCCCTCCTTCCCCCTCGCCATCTACCTGGCCGCCCAGAAGGGCCACGTGCCGGTGCAGCTGGGGAAGGGGAAGCTGGTGGTGGGGGATCAGAAGGTCCCGGTGGACGCCGAGGACCGGGTGCGGGTGCGGCTGCACGGCGTCGATCCCTACGACGACGTGCCCGCCTGGAAGGTGCTGCGGGCCGCGATCCTCCAGCAGGAGGGGCAGGAGCTCGACCAGGCCGAGCTCGACCCGGCGCGCTTCGCGGATCGCATCGTGATCATGAGCGGGAGCGCGGTCTCCCTGATGGACCGCCGGCCCTCCTCCCTCTCCCAGAGCCACAACGGCTCGGACCTCAACGCCGCCATGGTCGATGCCCTCATCGCCGGGTGCTGGGTGCGCCGCGCGCCGGGCTGGCTGATGGCCCTCTCGACCCTGCTCATGGGGATCTTCGCCGCGCTCCTGGGGGCCTTCGCCACCGAGCCGCGGCCCCTGGCCCGGATCGAAGGCGCCCTGGGCTCGATCCTGCGCCTGGCGACCCGGGGGGTGATGGCCGGCGTCGCCATCGCGGTGGTCATCGGCCCCCTGCTGGTGGTGGCGGTCTACCTCTTCGGCTCCTTCGACTTCTGGGTGCCGGTGGCCCTCCCCATCCTCACCGCCGGCGGCGCCCTGATCACGGCCCTGGGGGTGCTGGAGTACGTCGAGTACCGGGACCGCCGGGCCATCCACCAGGCCCTGGGCATCTACACCAGCGACCTGGTCGCCAACCTGGTCGCCACCGGCGGGGTGAAGGCCCTCGACGCCCGGCGCGACGACGTGAGCGTCTACTTCTCCGACCTCGAGGGCTTCACCTCCTTCTCGGAGAACCTCGAGCCCGAGCAGCTCTCCGCGCTGCTCTCCGACTACCTAACGGCGATGACCGACGTGATCCTCGAGCACGAGGGCGTGGTCGACAAGTACATCGGCGACGCGATCATGGCCTTCTGGGGCTGGCGGGAGACCCAGCCCGACCACCCCCTGCGGGCCGTGCGCTGCGCGGCGGCGATGCGCAGCCGGATGGCCGAGCTGCGACCGGTCTGGGAGGAGCGCTACGGCGTGGTGCTCAAGGCCCGGGCGGGGATCAACTCCGGGATCGCGGTCGTCGGCAACATGGGCTCGGCCCAGAAGATGAACGTCACCCTCCTGGGCGACGTCGTGAACCTCGCCGCGCGGCTCGAGGGCGCCAACAAGGCCTACGGCACCGAGCTGATGGTCGGCGAGGCGACCTACGAGGAGGCGAAGGCGGGCTTCGAGTTCCGGGAGCTCGACATCCTGCGGGTGAAGGGCAAGGCGAAGCCGGTGCGGGTCTACGAGCCGCTGGTGCCCGCCGGCGAGGTCAACGGTGATCTGCGCTGGCGCGATAGCTTCGAGTCCGGGCTCGCCGCCTTCCGGGAGGCCGACTTCTCCGCCGCCCGGGCGCACTTCGAGGAGGTCCTCACCCTGCGCCCCGGGGACGCTCCGGCGAAGCTCTACCTCGAGCGCTGCGCGGCCTACGCGGCCGCCCCGCCCCCGGCGGACTGGGACGGCGTCTACGTGATGACCACGAAGTGATCTCACGCACGCCGCCGCGGGGCGTTGTTGCTACAATGCCGGGATGAGCTTCTCCAAGCGATTCGTGGCCCTGCTGCTCTTCTCGGGGCTGCTCCTCGGGGCCGGCAGCGACGCCGGCTCCTCGGCCTTCTTCGTCCACGAGGTGAAGGCGCACCTGATGCCCCGCACCTCCCGCTTCGGCAAGCCGGTGAAGGTGCTGGGGCTGGGCACGAAGCTGACCCTCGTCGACGACAGCCAGGCCGACGGCGGCTGGCTGAAGGTCCGCACCGAGGACGGCGCCGAGGGCTTCATCCCCCTCCAGGCGGTGACCCACGGGGATCGGCAGCTGCGCGCGGGGAGCTCCGCCGGCGCCGACAAGGTCCACCGCGGCTCGGTGCAGCTGGCCGCCCGCGGCTTCTCGCAGGACGTCGAGCAGGAGAGCCGCAAGGCGCACCCCGAGCTGGACTACACCCTGGTGGACGCCATCGAGGCCAGCGGCCCCGGGCCCGAGCTGGTCACCCGGCACGCCGAGGAAGGCGGCCTGCGCCTCGAGGCGGAGGTGGCGCGATGAGAAGGCCTCACCCGATCCACCTCGCCCTGGCCGCCTTCACGATGGTCTTCCTCCTGGGGGCGTCTCCCTGCGGCACCATGGGGTCGCAGATCCGCAACAACATCCAGCAGGCCGAGCGGAACCTGAGGATCAACAGCGCGCAGGACATCCGCCGCGTCGGCCAGCGGATCACCTCGGCGACCAAGCACCTCGACGCGGCCCTGCAGAAGCACCTGCCGGCCCTGAAGAAGGGCCTGGACCACCCGGCGGCCACCGAGCTCACCCCGGAGCAGGAGTACTACCTGGGCCGGACCGTCTGCGCGCAGATCCTGGCCGAGCGCTTCGAGAACCGGGTCGTGGCCGTGAAGGGCAAGGGCCGCGAGGCCACCGGCAGCGCCGACCTCCACTACCTGCAGGCCATCGCCAACGCCCTGGTGCCGGCCGCCGAGCGATCGCACCTCGACGCCCTGCCCCCCGAGCGGATCCCCACCGCCCTGCGGGTGGCGGTGGTGCCGGGCGACGCCCCCAACGCCTACGCCACCCCCGGCGGCTTCGTCGTGGTCACCTCGGGGATGCTCTCCCTGGCCGAGAACGAGGACGAGCTCGCCGCGGTGCTGGCCCACGAGCTCTCCCACGTGACCCTGGCCCACGGCCTCTCGGCCATCGACAAGGCCGAGGCCCCCCTGCTCAAGCGGATCGGGCGGGGCGCCGAGGCCCTCGGGACCTCGATGGGGGTGGATCTGAGCGAGCTGACCCAGGCCTTCGACAAGTTCACCGGCGCCATCTCGGCGAAGCTCACCAAGGGCTACGACGCCGACTACGAGTTCGCCGCCGACGCCCGGGCCGCCAGCATCCTGGAGGAGGCGGGCTACGACCCCTCGGCGCTGCCCCGGATCGTCGATCGCCTCGGCAGCTGGCTCGAGGCCAACGGTCAGAAGGGCTTCGGCGAGACCCACCCCTCCCCCAAGGACCGCCTGGCCCGGCTGGGTGAGGTGCCCGTCGTGCCCGGCGCCGAGGGTCACCAGCGGGTGAGAGAGGTGCGCTTCGCCGCCCACACCCCCAAGCTGGTCCAGCAGGGCGCCCAGCTGGCGAGCCGCTAGGGGAAGACCGCGAGGGCCAGGCGATGAAGCTCTGGATCGGGGGCAAGGTCACCGGGGCCGCGGTCGGGATGGCCGTGGGGGGGCCGGTGGGCGCGCTGGTCGGCCTGGCCGTCGGCCACGCCCTCGATCACTTCACCAAGCCCGAGGACGTGGACGAGCTGCTGCGTCAGGAGCGTCAGGAGCGGCAGCAGCGCGCGCCGCTGCCCGCCGGGGAGAGCGCGAGCGACCGCGAGGCGCGGCTGCAGTTCACCACCCACCTGGTGGCCCTCTTCGCCGCCGTGGCCCAGGCCGACGGCAACGTGCGCCGGGAGGAGGTCCGCACCATCCGGAGCTTCTTCTCCGACCGGCTCCACATCTCCGGGAAGGATCTGGAGTTCGTCCGGCTGCTGCTCAAGAAGGCGCTGCGGGACCCGGTGGACGTCGAGGCCGCCGCCCGGACCTACAAGGCGGCCTCCACCGGCGCCGACCGGATGCTCTTCGTCCAGGCCCTCTACGAGATGGTCTGCGACCGGGGGGAGCCCAACCCGGCCCAGCAGAAGATGATCAACCAGATCGTGGTGGCCCTCGACCTCTCCGAGGCCGACCACCACACGATCCGCTCGATCTACTTCTCGGTCCCCGGCCTCGACGAGGACTACGCCCTCCTGGGGCTCCCCGAGGGCTGCGGCGACGATGACCTCAAGCGGGCCTTCCGCACCCTGGCCGCCAAGCACCACCCGGACAAGGTGACCCACCTGGGCACCGACGCGGTCGCCATGGCCGGCAAGCGCTTCGCCGAGATCAAGGGGGCCTACGACCGGATCCGGGCCGCCAGGGGCCTTTGAGCCCGGGCCGCATGTGATATTGCGCCTGCCCCAGGAGGGGAGACTCATGAAGACCCATTTCGTTCTGTGGCCGATGCTCGTCCTGCTGGCCGTCTCCGGCTGCAACTGCGGCAAGGGAGAGGGTGACAACGACGGTGGCTCCACCGCCGTCGATCCCACGCGCTCGACCGTGGTGGCGACCTCGCCGGTCCCCGCGGACGGCACCAGCACTTCGGAGGTGACCGTCACCCTCCTCGACGCCGAGGGCAACCCGGTGGCGGGCGTGAGCGTGACCCTGGCCTCCGACCGGGCCGGTGACACGGTGAGCGATCCGGCCGCCGCCTCGGACGCCTCGGGCGTGGCCGTGGGCAGCGTCGCCTCCACCGAGGTGGGGGACGCGGTGATCACCGCCAGCGCCGGAGGCCAGGTCCTCGGGCAGACGGCAACCGTCACCTTCGAGGTCGTCGGCCCGACCTGCAACGGGCAGCCCGTCGACACCGACACCGACCCCCTCCACTGCGGCCGCTGCGACAACGCCTGCCCCGCGGGCCTCAACGAGGAGGCCACCTGCGCCGGCGGCCAGTGCGGGACGACCTGCGCTGCGGGCTTCGACGACTGCAACCCGGCGGTGGACGGCTGCGAGGCCGACCTGACGAGCGCGGCGACCTGCGGCGACTGCGGCACCACCTGCCCCGACGGCGCCAACGCCACCGGCGCCTGTGTCGACCCCTCCACCTCCACCTGCGGCTACGACTGCGCCGCCGGCTGGGGGGACTGCGATCCGGCGGTGGACGGCTGCGAGGTGCGGATCGACACCGCCGCCCGCTGCGGCGACTGCGCCACCGACTGCAACCTCCCGACCATCCTCAACGGGGTGGCCACCTGCGCCGATCCCGCCACCGGCACCTGCGGGGTGAGCTGCGACGTGGGCTCGCAGAACTGCGACGGCGACCCCACCAACGGGTGCGAGCCGCTGACCTCGGCGGCGGCCTGCGGTAGCTGCGCGGTGACCTGCAACGACGAGCCCAACGCCAGCGGGATCTGCGTCGAGCCGACCACCGGCACCTGCGGGCTGGACTGCGATCCGGGCTACGCCGACTGCGATCTGGCCCAGGCCGGCTGCGAGACCGACACCGGCGTGGACATGAACCACTGCGGCGGCTGCAACCGGCCCTGCACGGTCTCCGGCGCCGAGGCCACCGCCACCTGCAGCAACTCCCTCTGCAGCCGGGGCTGCAACGGGGGCTTCGCCGACTGCAACCTCGACCTCGACGATCCCACCGGAGACGGCTGCGAGACCGACCTCTCCACCGGCGACTGCGGGTGCAGCCTCTCGGCCACCGGGGCCACGGCGACCTGCCTGACGGGCGGCTCCGGAGCCCGCACCGTGATCTGGACGCAGCTGCGGGACGCCGGCGGCACGCCCGTGACCGGCGCCACCGTGACCATCGACAGCGCCGACCTCACCTGGCTGGGGCCGGTCACCGAGTCGAGCAGCGCCCCGGGCACCTACTTCCGCGAGGCCGAGCCCCTCGCGGCGACCGGCGCCGTCCAGGTCACCCTCACGGCCAGCTCCGCCACCTGCGGCGCCAGCGCCCCGCTGCGGCCGGTCACCCTCGACATCGTCGACCCCGTCATCGACGCCGGCGCCACCGCGACCGGCGGCTGCGCGCTGCGGCAGACCAACCTGCGGGTGAAGGTCGTCGCCGAGGAGGACGGCGCGCCCCTGGCCGGCGCCTTCGTGATGCTCGGCGAGGCGGTCGACGCCGCGGCCTTCCATGGCAGCTTCGAGGACACCCTCGCCGGCGCCGCCGGGACCCTGGGCAACACGGCCCTCACCGACGCCAACGGCTTCGCCACCTTCGTCGATCACGGCACGATCGGGATGGAGGCGGTGAGCATCGTCAGCGCCGGCGCGGCGAACCGCGCCTACGTCTCCCTGGTGGGCATCGACGCCGGCGACGTCATCCTCTCTCTGCCCCAGCTGCCGCCCTATCCGACGCGGGTCTCCCTCGGAGGCAACGTCACCGGCGCCAGCTACCCGCTGGACAACGACGGCGTGGTGCAGACCGCGATGATCATGCCGGTGCTGGACCTGGACTTCGTCGCGGCCTTCGATCTGAACCGGCTGCTCTCGGACGTCCGGAACCTCACCATCAGCTCTCTGGGCTTCTGCCGGGCCGACGGCCAGACCTTCCCCATCCCCGGGAACATCCACGTGCCGGATCAGGTCGAGCTCGGCGCCTGTCAGCTCGCCGGCGGTCACCCCTGGTACATCGATCACCCCAGCGGCGGGCAGGTGGACCTGGTGGGCGTGCGGGCCGACGGCGACATCTTCAGCCTCCTGGGCCTCATCGGGGGCACCGGCACCGCCGAGGAGCTCCTGGCGCTGATGACCCCCTCCGCGGCCGGGATGATCACCGGGGTCTCCGCCGCCTCGAATCAGACCAACCTCACCATCCCGCTGACCGAGACGGTGACCGAGACCATGCCGGTGGACATCCAGGGCGCGCCCCTGGGCACCCTCTACGCCCTGGCCCTGGCCGACCTCGACGGGGCCAACGGCACCGGGCGGCTCTTCCTCGAGGGCTTCAAGGTCCAGCAGAACGCCACCGACCTCACGACGATGGTGGCCACCTCCGACGGCCTCTCCACCTTCGCCGGCAAGAGCGACCTCGGGGTGGGGCTCTCCACCGACGGCGCGGCGACCTCCATCGTGATGGATCGGACGACCCTCAACGCCACCAGCCCCCGCGTCTTCTCCGACTTCTTCCTCTATCCGGCCGGCGCGGCGGTCGGGCGCACCTTCAGCTGGAGCGACATCGCCGGCACGACCCCGGATCACCACTACAGCAAGTCGGTGCTGCGGCGGGTCTCGGCCCTCGGCGACTACGCCCGGCGCTACGAGCCCTTCTGGATCGTCTACACCGATCCGGGTCACCGCCTGCCCTCGGGCAGCCGTGGCTTCTCCCTGCCGACCCTGCCGGCGAGCGCCCCGCGGGGCTTCGACGGTGGCTACCTCGTGCCGGGCTTCAACCAGGTCAACCGCTGGCTCTTCTCCGGCTGGTACCTGGGCCTGAACCCCAACGCTGCGGCCCTCGATCTGCGCAGCTTCACCTTCCAGAACAACACCCAGGAACTCACCCGGATCGTGAGTGAGTCCGTCGCGATGCCATGACCACACCCAAGCGCTTCATCGCCCTCGCCGGGAACATCGGGACCGGCAAGACCACCGCCGCCAAGATCCTCTCGCGAGAGCTGGGCTACGAGCTCTTCGACGAGCCGGTGATCGACAACCGCTTCCTGCGTCACTACTACGCCGACATGAAGCGGTGGTCCTTCACCCTCCAGCTGGAGTTCCTGATCCGGCGGGTGGAGCACCACGAGCTGATCGCCACGGTGCCGAAGTCCTGCGTGCAGGACCGCACCCTCTACGAGGATCCGGAGATCTTCGCCAAGTACCTCCACGGCCTCGGCTACATGACCGGCGACGAGCTCGATCTCTACTTCGAGTACTTCGACCGCCTGAGCCGCTCCCTCCACAAGCCGGACCTCGTGATCATGCTCCAGGGCGTGACGCCCACCGGGCTCCTCGATCGCATCAAGACCCGCGGCCGCAAGGAGGAGCAGGGCATCCCCGAGGACTTCCTCCAGGGCCTCTCCGGCTACTACCTCTCCTTCCCCATGGTCTGTAAGGAGAAGTACGGCCTGCCGGTGGTGAAGTTCGACGTCTCGGAGACCGACATCCGCAAGGGGCCGGGCCGCCAGGCCTTCCTGGACGCCGTGCAGAAGGGACTCGACGGGCTCGGCGGCCTGCGCAAGGTCAAGTAGGCGCGTCGCCGCCCTCGGAGGCCTCGCTCGCCACCCAGGTGGCGAGGTCGTCCACCCAGTGGCCCACGGCCTTCAGGGCCGCCGAGGTCCGCTCCGGGGCGAAGTTGAAGCCCGCGGCCAGCGAGACCGCGCCCAGGATCAGGAGCAGCACCCCCAGGCGCACCACGCGCCGCATGCGGGAGCGCAGGGTCTCGAGCTGCACCGAGACCTGCAGCAGGGCGCTGGCCTCGGCCAGGTCCTCCTCGTCCTCGGCCTGCGCCTCGAGCGCGATCTCCTCCTCCTCCTCCTCTTCCTCCTCCTCCTCCTCCTCGAGCTCGGGCTCCTCTTCCTCCTCCTCGTCCAGGCCCCGGTTGGCCGAGAGCTCGAGGGAGATCGAGACGTCCTCGCGCTCGTACCACTCGTCGTCGAGGGCCAGGAAGGAGAGGTCGTCGTCGCCCACGTGGCCGAGCTCACGGAGGTAGCGGACCATGCGGGCGGCGGGGTTGCCGGGGACCAGCGCGGCGATGCGCTCCTCGAGGGCCCAGACCAGCTCCGAGGCGCGGCGGTAGCGCTTCTCCGGCTTCACCGCCAGGCACTTCTCGACGATCTTCTCGACCGCCCGGGGGATGTCGGAGTCGATCTGCCGCACCCGGGCCCGGTCGCCGCGGGCGATGGCGATGAAGAGCTCGCCATGGTTCCGGGCCGTGAAGGGCTTGGTCCCGGTGAGGCACTGGAAGAGCACCACCCCCAGGGAGTAGATGTCCGTGCGGTTGTCCGGGCGCTTGCCGGTGACCTGCTCGGGGGAGAGGTAGGCCGGGGTGCCGACGACCAGGCCGGTCTTGGTCAGGTCGTCGAAGGTCAGGTCCTTGGCGATGCCGAAGTCGGTGAGCTTCACCTCGCCGGCGTGGGAGATCAGCACGTTGGAGGGCTTCACGTCCCGGTGGATGACCCGGCGGAAGTGGGCGTGATCCAGCGCGCGGGCGACGCCGTGGGCGATCATCAGGGCGATGTCGAGGGGGAGGGGGCCGTGCTCGAGCAGCTCGGCCACGTCCACGCCCTCGATGTACTCCATCACCATGAAGAGCTGGCCGTTCTTCTCCACCAGGTCGTGGATCGCCACGATGTTCTCCTGGTGGAGGCCGGCCAGGGCCAGCGCCTCCCGGCGGAAGCGGGTCACGGCCTCCCGGTCCTTCGTGATCTCCGGGAGCATGACCTTCACGGCCACCTCCCGCTGGAGGGACTCCTGGAGGCCCCGGTAGACCTCGGCCATCCCTCCCTTGCCCACGGGCTCGAGGAGGCGGGTCGTGCCGATCACCTTGGTGCGGGTGGAGGCCATACCGGGCCGACTCTAGCGCGAAGCGGATCCCCGACGCGAACCATCGCTAGAACTCGAGGAGGATCGTGACCTCCTGGCGGGCATCGACCGAGAAGCGCAGCTCGAGGACCTCCCCGGGCACCCCCGGGTGGGTCGTGGTGGCGGGCAGGATGCTCGCGGAGTCCGCGCCCACCACGGCCACGCTGGCCAGGTCGAAGCCCGGCGGCAGGTGGAAGTAGAGGGCGTGCTCGAAGGGCACAGCCGCGCTGCCCGGCGCCGCGTCGTAGCGCAGGGTCAGGGTCTCGGCCGGGCCCTCCCAGAGCAGGTCCTTCACCTCGACGGCGCCCTGCAGGAGGTGGCGGTTGCCCCCCAGATAGGTGGGCCAGTCGCGCCGCGGGCGCAGGGCGAGGAGCTGCACCGAGTGCGGCTGCACGGTGCGCTCGAGCGCTCCTCCCTCGACCGGGAAGACCTCGCCGGTGAAGAAGTCCCGGGCGAGGTAGGGGCCCTCGAGGAGCCCGAGCGCCTCGAGGTCCACCCTCACCGCGCGCGCGGCGTCGGCCATCGGCGTGTAGGGGTTCGTGGTGAGGTCGTCGTTCGTTCCCCAGTTGAAGAGGGCGACGACGTCGTAGGCCGGCCCGCCGCCCCCGGTGTTGAGGCCCTCGCTCGGCCGCACCGGCAGGTGCCAGACCTCGGGGTACTCGCGCTCGAAGAGATCGAGGGGGCGGGCGCTCTTGCCGAAGACCGGGATGGCGGTGCGGTAGTCGGCGATCCACTCCGGCTGCATCTCGACGATCTTCTCCCCCAGCTTCGTGACGCTCCCCGAGAGGGCCATGGCCGTGAGCAGGGCGCGCGCCTCGTCCCGGGTGATGGGCGGCACGCCGGGGTCCGGGTGCGAGCGGAAGAAGAGCATGTCGTGGTTGAAGTGGAAGACCCGGTCGTGGAGGAAGTAGCGCCGGGCGATGGTGCGCACCGTGGGCTTGAAGCCCTGGGCCATGGCCCGGGTCTGGCTGGCCTGGTCCTTCTCCCAGGCTGGCATGGTGTCGAGGTTCATCCGCAGCGAGTCGACCCGGCCGAGGTGGGGGCCGAGCATGGAGACCGAGAGCCAGAAGGTGTCGCCCGGCTGGCCCCCGGCCTCGAGGGCGCCGGCGTCGAGGCCCCGCTGGATGGCGGCGAGGCCCATCCGGTAGGCCTCCTCCCGGGTGAGGTCGTCCTCGTAGAAGTCGGTGGCGCCCAGGGCCCAGTAGACGAAGTCGGTCTTCAGCCAGCGGTAGCCGTCGGCCCGGATCTGGCGGAAGCGGTCCTCCAGCCAGTCCTGCACCGCCGGGTGGGAGAGATCGAGGATGGCCATGCCGCCCCCGAAGAGGGGGTGCTGCGGCGCGAACCAGCCCTCGGCGACGTGGTCGAGGTAGGTCTGAGAGCTCTGATCCAGCTGGAAGGGGGCGATCCAGACGCCGGGGATGAGCCCCCGGGCCTCGATCTGGTCGGCCATCCAGGCGGCGCCGTCGGGGAAGCGGTCCGTGCGCCAGTCCCAGTCCCCGTAGAAGTGCTCGTAGCCGTCGTCGATCTGGAACCATTCCCCGCCGAAGTCGCCGAACTCCTCGGCCATGGCGTCGAGGTTGGCGATCATCAGGTCCTGATCGATGGTCGCCCCGTAGCCCCCGGAGGAGCCCGAGCCGGTCCAGGAGTTCCAGCCGGTGGGGATGCGGTGGTCCGGGGAGCGCTCGGTGAAGAGCGTGATGCCGTTCCAGGCCTTCACCGCGTCGGCGTAGCGCTCGAGGGCCGCCAGGGCGTCCACCTCGGCGGGGGCCAGGTAGATCGTGCCGCCCTCGAGGCTCTCCTCCGGCTCGAGACGCTTGCCCTGCGGGAGGAGGGGGAACTCGCCGGACCAGTAGGTGAAGCCCGTCCGGCCCCCCGCCTCGGTGGCGAGGGCCGCGTCGAAGGAGGTGTTGAACATCGGCGAGGAGCGCTCGAAGTCCAGGGCGCCGGCCACCAGGGTGAGGCCCGTCTCCTGATCCCGGATGGCGTGGTGCCAGTTGCTGATCGAGTGGCCCCGCTGCCAGCCGTGGATCTCCCCGAGGACCTCCCGCTCGGCGGAGGAGGCGACGTCACCGGGCACCAGGTCCACGAAGAAGTCGCTGACCAGGTAGGAGCCGGCCTCCAGGATCCGGTGGTCGGCGGGGTGAGCCCCCAGGCGCAGGGCTCCGCCCGCCTCGGCGTCGATCTTCAGGGGGACGGCGCGGGTCACGACCAGCGCCTCGCCGGTGGCGTTCCTCACCCGCAGGCCGGCGGTGAGGTAGGGGCGCTGGCTGCTGCCCTCCAGGGTGAGGAAGAGGTCGGGGGCGCCGGGGTGTCCGGTGTAGGCGAGCTCGACGGCGAGGGCGTCCTCGCCGGGCCCCGTGCCCTCGAGGCGCCGGGCCGAGACCACCAGGGTATAGCCCTCGGTGCTGCGGTAGACGGCGGGCTCGGGATCACCTTCGAAGAGGACCTCCACCTCGGCGAAGGCCCCCTCGAGGATCGCGCCGCTCGCGTCGGTCGCTCCCGGCCGCAGGACCGAGATGCGCCCGTCGTCGCTCCAGCGGACCTCGAAGCTGCGGTCGGTCGGCAGGTGGAGCGGGAAGGTCTCGGGCCCGTCGCCGCAGCCCTCACAGCCGACGAAGAGGAGGAGGGGGAGCAGAAGGAGGGGAGTTCGCCCGGTCTTCATGCCCCGGACGAGTAGCGGAGATGCTCCGGCCTGTCAGCGTCCGCCGTGGCTGGAGAAAGGACGGCCCGGGTCAGCCGAAGCCGACCCGGGCCGAAGGAGGGTCCGGTGCGCGGTCTGGATCAGCCGGCGTCGCGGATCTCGAGGTAGACCATGGTCTGGTTGAGGAGCTGGTAGGCCACCTCACCGAAGGTCATCGGGCCCGTGAAGCTCCCGACCTTCTTTCCCTCGAGCTCGGAGTAGAGATAGTTCAGGATGCAGTTGCAGCTGAACGCCGTTCCCGCAGCTCCCTCGGGGACGGCCTCGACGAAGTCGCCGACGTAGTCGGCGACGGGCCTCGCGACGCGGTACTCGGTACCCTCGAAGACAGGGGCGTAGAAGTCGACCTTGCCCGCCTCGGGGTCGACGTTCTGGATGCTGGTGTTGATCTTGGAGCCGAAGACGTCGGCCACCAGCGGCAGGCGGGTGTCGATCTCGTTCTCGGTGAGCCACTCGGCCAGGTTCCGCTCCTCGCCGTCGATCTTGCAGGTGGTCGCACCGAAGCCGGTCTCGGCGAAGGTGAGGACCGGACCCTCGCCCGGCTCGAAGAGGTTCACGATGCCGATGCTGGCCTGCCGCCCTTCGGGCAGCGCGGCGTGGAGGAGCACGGCCCGGTCCTCGAAGGCCTCGCCGGTCCTGCCGTCGAAGGTCTTCGCGCTGACCTTGCCGAGGTCGGCGAGGTCGAAGCCGGTGATCCAGCCGATGATCGGCTTCATGAAGAGCCCGGGGTACTCCGGCGCCTCCTGCGCGTAGCTCAGGTGAGCCTCGCTGAAGGCCGGCAGGACGATGATCGAGAAGCCGTTGTCGGGGGCGTCCGCGGGGATCTTCGCGAGCTCGGCGGCGGGGTAGCTCTTGATCGAGATCTCGGTGACTTCGTCGGTGAGCACCTCGACGAAGATGGCATCCTTGGTCTGGACGCCGCCCTCGTCGCCGATGAAGTAGGGGATGGTCCCGCCGATCCACTCGCCCTTCGGCAGGTCTCGGAGGAGGGCCTCGTCGCCCGCGAGGAGCAGGCGCTTTCCATCTGCGAGGAGGCTCTTCACCTCCTCGACGGTCTTCATGTGGATCGTCATGGTCACCTCCCGAAGATCCGAACTCGGTCGGACTCGAGGATCTTGTCGTACTTGGTGAAGAAGGCGTGGCACTCGCCGACGAGCTTCTCGAGGTTCGCGCTCGAGGCGTCTTTCTCGGCGAGCCGCACGACCCGGTTGAGCATCAGGTTGAGGGAGATCGCATCGAAGGGTCCCTGGACCTTTCCGGTGACGAGCTCCTTCCACCTGGGGTGGTCGGGGGCGGGAATCATTGCACGCTCCTGGGTGCGGGATCGTGTTGGGGGCGATGGGGGTAGACGCGGGGCCTCGCCTCGTTGCTCGGGCCGGTTGGGTTCACCTCGGGTGAGGCCCCGCGCGGCCTGCGTAAAGCAAGCTCGGTGCCAGGCCCGGTGCCAGCCGTGCCAGGCGCCGGATCGGCCCGGATCGGCCTCTCCGGGCAGATCTCGCCGGATGGACTTCCGGGGGGTCCGGGATCCGAGATCCCGATTCCGGCAATCACCCGGATTCGGTCAGTGCGGGCGGAGGGACTCGAACCCCCAAGGCAACCAGTGCCAGCCGGTTTTAAGCCGGCCGCGTCTACCATTCCGCCACGCCCGCGAGAGCTACGTCCGGATCAGTGGCTGGATAAGAAGCGCTTGGCCACGTCGGCCTCGATGAAGAGGCGCAGGAGCTCCTCGTCGAGGAGGCCCCGCTTGGCGTCGGAGGCCAGGATGTCCATCGCTCGCTCGTGGGGCATGGCCTTCTTGTAGGGCCGGTCCTGGGCCGTCAGCGCGTCGTAGATGTCCGCGATGGTCATCATCCGGGAGCCCAGGGGGATCTGCTTCTCGTCCAGGCCGCGGGGGTAGCCCCGCCCGTCGAGCTTCTCGTGGTGGGCGTAGGCGATCTGCGGCACGCCCTTGAGCTCGCGGGTCCAGGGGATCTTGGTGAGGAAGCGGAAGGTGTGGGTGACGTGGCTCTCGATCTCGGAGCGCTCCTCGGCCGAGAGGGAGCCCCGGGGGATCGAGAGCAGCTCGACATCCTTGGCCGTCAGCAGGTCGAGGGGCCCCTCCGGGCCGGGGACCTGGGCCTGGGCGATCTCCTGGAGGCGCTCGAAGCCGCCCTCCTCGAGGACGGTCGGCCGGTTGCACTGCAGGACGAAGGCCCAGAAGTCCTCGAGCTCGGCGAGCTGCCGGTGGAGGTCCTTCTTCATGGGCAGGTCGTCCGCCGGACCCTCGGCGGTCTCCCGCAGGGCGGCCAGCTTGCGGAAGTGGTCGCGCTCGATGCCCATCCGGGCCATCTGGAAGCGCGACTCGAGGCACTCGAGCTCGTAGGGCTGGAGCTTGTTGGCCTTGACCAGCACGTGCTCGCGCACGCCGACCTTGCCGAAGTCGTGGAGGAGGGAGGCGTAGCGGATCTCCCGCATCTCGGCCACCGAGATGAGGGTCTTCTGGTAGGGGCCGTCGTCGGCCCGGTCGACGACCTCGGCCAGCCCGCAGGTCAGCAGGGCCACCCGCTCGGAGTGACCGGAGGTGGTCGGATCCCGGGACTCGATCGCGACCACCGAGGCCTTCACGAAGCCCTCGAAGAGCCGCTCGATCTCCTCGTTGAGCAGGGCGTTCTGGATGGCGGCGCCGGCCTGCCCGCCCAGGGCCAGGAGCAGCTCCTCGTCCTCGTCGTCGAAGGGGTTGCCGTCGGCACGGTTGAGGGCCTGGATGACCCCCACGACCTCGCCGGCGGCGCCCCGCATGGGGGCGCAGAGGATGGAGCGGGTCTGGTAGCCGGTGGCGACGTCCACGGCCCGGTTGAAGCGGTCGTCCTCGTAGGCGTCGGGGATGTTGAGCACCTCGTCGTGCTCGGCCACCCAGCCGCCGATGCCCTGGCCCACCGGCAGGCGGATCTCCTGGGTGGAGAGCCCCTGGGCGATGCGCGACCAGAGGATGCCCTTGTCGGGATCCAGCACGAAGATGGTGCAGCGGTCCGCGTCGATGGTCTTCTTGGCCTCCCTCAGGATGAGGCCCAGGAGGGCGTCGAGGTCACGCTCGACGGTCATGGCCTTGGCCACGTCCAGGATGGCGGTCAGCTTCTCCAGTCGGCGTTCGAGGCTCATGGACCCGGATGTTCCCATCGGGGTGGGGTGGGCGGCAAGGGAACGCTTGCGCCCGGGGGCCGGGAGGGGTAGATAGGCTGCCCTCGCGCGGTTAGCTCAGCTGGATAGAGCGTTGGCCTCCGGAGCCAAAGGTCACAGGTTCGAATCCTGTACCGCGCGCAATTTGGAAGCGAGAAGCGCCAGATTCTTCGAAGAATCTGTCGATATCGCTCCCACCCAGGATTCGCTTCGAGGGGAGAGCGACCTGCGGCCGCTACCATTCGTAGCTCGCGGCTTCGCCGCGCGTCGAAGTCGAATCCTTTCCCGGCTCGCGGCTTCGCCGCTCGAAGTGGTCGGGCCGGGGTCTCGGGCGTGCTCGTGGCCCTAGGCGCGGACCTCCAGCTCGTTGTCGATTCGCAGCCACCCGGCGGCGGCCTCGGCCCGGTAGCCCCAGCTGGCCGGGCTCGTCGGCGAAGACGAAGAAGACCGCGCCGGGTACGGCCTCGGCCACCCGCGCGAGCGCCGCAGCGGGAGGTAGCGGTTCAGGCTCCGGCGCGTCTTCGTCCAGCTGCCCCCGTCACGAAGGGGGCCAGCTCCTAGGCGGTGGCCTCCCTCACCGGGAGGTCGAAGAGGTCCAGCTGGTAGCTGCGTCCGAAGCCGTCGTCCTGGTAGCCGGTGGTGGCGTCGAGGAGCAGCTCGGTGCCGGCGCGCAGCGCCAGGGCCCGCGCCGCGGCGTAGCTGAAGAGCTGGTTGCCCGGCCCGCCCATGATCCGGGCGATGATCATCCGGTCTCGACCTCCCTGGCCTCAGGCTGCTGGTGGGTAGAGACGGGCCTTGCCCTGACGCTCCCCGAGCATGGGTACTGCATAGACCGGGGGTCGGTGATCTGGATAGTTTCGAGCGCTAGATGAGGATGCTCACCCGCCTGATCCCGCTGCTCCTGGTGGCGACGCTGCTCCCCGCCTGCAAGCCGCAGGGCGGGGAAGCCGACGGCGGGGTCGACGCCGGGCCGCCGCCGATCCACACCCCGCGCTGGGCCTTCGAGCCCTGGATCAGCAAGGACATCTCCGACGGGCCGGACACCTACGCCTTCGTCGAGGGCTTCCAGTCCCGGGACATCCCGGTGGGGACGGTGGTCCTCGATAGCCCCTGGGAGACGAACTACAACACCTTCATCCCCAACCCGGAGCGCTACCCGGACTTCGGCCAGATGGTCGCGGACCTGCGAGAGCGCGGGGTGCGGGTGGTGCTCTGGACGACCCAGATGGTCAACGAGGTCAGCTTCGATCTCGAGGCGGGCGGCGACCAGTACGACGGGCCGGCGGAGAACTTCTACGAGGGCCTCGACGAGGGCTACTACGTCGAGGAGGGCGCGACCTCCTTCTGGTGGAAGGGGGAGGGGGCCGGGGTGGACTTCTTCGACCCCGACGCCTCGGCCTGGTGGCGGGCGCAGCAGAACCCGCTGCTCGACCTCGGGGTCGCCGGCTGGAAGCTCGACTTCGGCGAGAACTACCTGGGCGCCGATCCGCTGACGACCGCCGCGGGCGAGCAGAGCCTGCAGGCCTACAGCGAGAAGTACTACGAGGACTTCTGGGTCCACGGCGCCACCCGGCGGGGCACCGAGGAGTTCGTCACCATGGTCCGCCCCTGGGACGCGTCCTACAACTTCGAGGGCCGCTTCTTCGCCCGCCCCGAGCACGCGCCGATCTGCTGGGTGGGGGACAACCGGCGGGACTGGATCGGCCTCATCGACGCCCTCGATCACATCTTCCGCTCGGTGGAGGCGGGCTACGTGGTGGTGGGCTCGGACATCGGGGGCTACCTCGACCGCGACGACGTGGAGCTGACCGAGACGATCCCCTTCGACGAGACGGTCTTCGCCCGCTGGACGGCCGTCGGGGCGATGACCCCCTTCATGCAGCTCCACGGCCGGGCCAACATCACCCCCTGGACGACCCCGGACGATCCGGCCAGGACCGTCGAGATCTACCGCTACTGGTCGAAGCTCCACTCCTACCTGGTGCCCTTCTTCTACTCGCTGGCCCAGGAGGCCTACGCCGGTGGGCCCCACCTGATGGATCCGGTGGGGAGCACCCCGGCCGAGTGGGAGGGCGACTGGCGCTTCCGGGTGGGCGAGGCCTTCCTGGTGGCGCCGATCCTGGACGCCACCGGGGTGCGCGACGTCGCCCTGCCGGCGGGCCGCTGGCTGGACTGGTGGGCGCTCGACGGCGCGCCGCTGGAGGGGGGCGAGACCCTCGCCGCCTACGACGCCACCGCGACCGAGCGCCTGCCCCTCTTCCTGGCCGAGGGGGCGGTGGTGCCGATGGTGGTCCGGGACGCGGCCCTGGGCTTCGGCTCGGCGGCGAGCGCAGGCCGGGACTTCGTGCTGGCGTGGCCGGGCAGCGCGGCCACGACCTTCCGCCGCCACGACGAGGACGGGGAGGTGACGACCCTCTCGGCCTCCAGCGGGAGGCTGGAGCTCTCCCGCCGGCCGCGGGCGGTGGAGCTGCGCCTGCGCACCGGCGCGATCACCGGCGCCTCGGCGGGCGGCGCCCTGACCCGGGTCGCCGATCGGGCGGCGCTCGAGAGCACGGCCAGCAGCTGGCGGCAGGAGGGCGAGTGGATCGAGGTCCGCCTCCCCGCGGGCGGCCCCGTCACGCTCACCTGGCAGTAGCCGCTACTTCTTCTTGCGGGCGGTGCCGATCTTCAGGAGGTCGGCGATGTTCGCCGTCTTCGAGAGCACCGGCTCGATGAGGGGCTTCGGGCAGGTCATCACGGTGGTGATGCCCGGGCCGTGGCCGGCCAGCAGGCAGTCGCTGTGCACGACGATGCCGATCGAGATGGCGCCCTGCTTGTAGGCCCGGCCGTAGGAGTTGTCGTGGTCCAGCAGGGCCACGAAGTCGCCGAAGCGCATCTTGTCGAGGCCGTACTTCTTCACGGTCTCGGCGTCGGAGGTCATCACGTCGTAGTCGCCGCTGGCGACGTTGCTCTGCCCGACGCCCGAGCCCATGCAGGCGGCGGGGACCATCGTGGTGACCGGCACCTTCAGGGTGCCCTTGCCCTCCTTGATCTTCATCTTCTTGAGGAGGGAGGGGTTCAGGTTGAAGAGCTTGATCTCGGGGTGGTCGAGGAGCCTCAGCCCCTGGCCCTTCGCCTTCACCACCAGCTTGTCGTCGTAGGTCAGCTTCTCCTTCACCGAGCGGGGGAAGTCGATGATGAGGTGCTCGGAGCCGCCGTGGTGGCCGATGACCACGCCCTTCGCGCCCTTCGCCTTGCCGCTGACGACGACGGCCTCGTCGCCCACGCAGGCGTAGAGCTGCAGGGCGCTGTTGGGGTGCTCCATCCGCTTGTTGAAGTCGACGATGGCGCTGACGCCCGGCTCGAGGTGGTCGCCGGCCCAGCCGAAGGCGGGATCGCCGGCCTCGATGTTCAGGGTGATGCCGCCGATGGAGGGGAGGATGAAGGGCTCACCCTCGTGGGTGACGCTCCAGCCCCGGAAGGCCACCGGCTGCCCCGGCTGACACTGCAGAAGGAACTCGACGACCTGCTTCTCGTTGGTGCGTAGCATGGACCCTCTCTAGCCGACCCCGGCCGGGCCGGGAACACGGAAATTCGAGGGGGATCGGGGGATCCCGGAGGCGGCCCCGACCCGGACGCCGGGAGAGGCTCCATGATTTCAGGCACTTGGGGGCGGGGGCGGGGTGGTACGGCTCTTGCGAATCCTCGCCCCCGATGAAGGCCGTGCTCCACCTCACCCAGGCTTGCAACCTGCGCTGCACCTACTGCTACGCGCCGGACAAGCAGGTGAAGAAGGCCATGAGCCTCACGACGGCGAAGAAGGCCATCGACCTGGTGACCGGCCTCGGCAACGGCTCGGCCTGCGTCTCCTACTTCGGGGGCGAGCCCCTCCTGGTCTGGGACACCATCGAGACCCTCACCCGCCACGGCCGGGAGGTCGGCGCGCGCCTGGGCAAGACGATGCACTTCCGGCTCTCGACCAACGGCACCCTCTTCGACGAGAGGAAGCTGCGCTTCTGCCGGGAGAACAACATGCTCTTCGCCATCTCCCTCGATGGCGACAAGGAGGCCCACGACGCCCAGCGGATCCTCCCCAACGGCAAGGGCAGCTTCGATCTCCTCGACTCGAAGCTCGACATGATCCTGGAGCTCTGCCCGCACACGGTCTTCACCAGCGTCATCACGCCGCAGAGCGCCGCCCGGCTCTCCTCCTCGATCGAGTACATGTGGGGCCGGGGCATCCGCTACATGGTCCACCAGCTGGACTACACCCACCCCGACTGGGATCCGGACTCGCTGGCCGTCCTGGAGGAGTCCTACCGCCAGATGGCGGCCTTCTACCTGGACAAGGTCCGCGCCGGGGAGCGCTTCCACCTCTCGGTCTTCGACGACAAGCTCAAGACCCACGCCGACTCGCCCATCGCGCTGGGCGCCATCTGCGACTTCGGCTCCAAGAAGATCTCGGTGGCCCCCGACGGGCGCCTCTTCCCCTGCGTGCAGTTCGTCTCCGACCGCGAGGACGCCGCCGCCTACTGCATCGGCGACGTGGAGACGGGCTTCTACCCCCGCCGGGACGAGCTGGTGCGGCTCAACCGGCAGGAGCGCCGCCAGTGCGACGGCTGCGCGCTCCTCGGCCGCTGCTCGAACTACTGCGGCTGCATGAACTGGCAGGTCACCGGCGAGATCACCGAGGTCCCCGGGATCCTCTGCGCCCACGAGCAGATGCTGATCCCCATCGCCGACGAGGTGGGCAACGTCCTCTGGGACGAGAAGAACGCCCACTTCCTGCAGAAGCACTACAAGCACTTCGACTCCCACTTCGCCTATCGCTTCGACTAGAGGAGGGCGCGATGGCACGACACGATTTCCAGGTGAGGCCGCTCGAGCGCTACGAGGGCGCCCGCTACCACTCCGTGCACCTCCAGCGCGCCGCGGACGCGGCGGCGGTCGAGCTGTCCCGGCCGGTCCCCGTCCCCGAGCGCCGCCGGCCCTCGCTGATGGAGCTGGTGCGGATCGCCTCGATGACGATCCTGGTCTTCACGCTCTCGATGGCGATGGTCGCCTGCTACTCCGAGAACGACGACGACCACCAGCAGCAGTGGATCTCCGACGGGGGCAGCGACGGCGGCGACGACACCGACGGCGGTGACATCACGGCCGGGGTGATGGCCGAGTGCACGCCGGGCGACGTCTACTGCAGCGACGCCCAGACCCTGCAGACCTGCACTGACGGCTACTGGTACGAGGCGGTGGACTGCAACACCTGGTGCCAGGAGACCTACGGCCCCGAGTACGGCCAGGCCTGGTCCAACGGCTGCGACGCCGACGCGGCGGAGCCCTGCCAGTGCCAGTACGACATGGTGGCCGGGGAGATGGTGCAGTGCCTGCCCGGGGACATCTACTGCTCGGATCCGGGCACGGCGCAGGTCTGCAACGAGGACCAGATGACCTACTCGGCCATCGACTGCGCGACCCACTGCGAGCAGACCCACGGGCCGAGCTTCGGCACCACCGGCTGTGACGAGAGCGACCCGGAGAACTTCTGCGGCTGCACCGAGTTCGTACCCCCGAAGGGGTAGGTCTCACTTCGTCTCGTAGAGGACGAGGAAGCTCTGCAGGTCGATCCGGCCCGGGAAGTTCGTCGGGTCGGGGGCCGGCTGCGGGACGTAGGGCTGGCCGTCGAGGCCCGCGTCGTAGCTGAAGACGTTGGCGCCCACCTGCAGGCGCGAGGTCACGTCGAAGACGTGGGGCGCCACCTCCAGGCCCGGGCACCAGCCGCCCCGGCCCAGGGGCCAGGTGCCGTACTGGTTGGGGACGACGCCGACCTCCACCTGCTTCATGCAGCCCTCGGGATCGCCCACCCAGGGGTGATCGACGTGAAACTCGCCGCCGCCGTTCACCCCGAAGTCGTGGGTGTGGTTGCAGAACTCGGCGCAGTTGGCGAGGTCGTCCCCGAAGCCGTGGCCGGTCAGCAGCATGACCAGCTCGGCCCGCGGGGGGAGGGTCGCGAGCTCGTGGCTGATCGGCGGGTGGTTCGCCACGTAGTTCTCGTCGAAGGTGCCGCCGGTGAAGAGGGGCAGGAGCGAGGCCGGGCGGGTGGCGCTGCCGGTGTCCCGCAACCGCAGGGTCACGCTGATCAGGTAGGAGGTGCCGTTGGGCTGAACCGGCGCGGTGAAGCGCAGGTGCTTCTCGCCGCCGTCGCCCAGCAGGGCCAGCGCCCAGGTGGCGTCGACCACCCAGCGCCCCTCCCGGTGGTAGGGGGTGATGAAGCGGCCGAGCTGGGTGGGGCAGGCCCCGTCGGCGGTCTCGCAGAGCTGGACGTGGGCGAGGTAGTCCCACTCCCCGCAGTTGTTGTCGTCGTGGCCGGGGCAGGCGAGGACGAGGTCGAGGTCGAGGGCGTCGAAGCTCCGCATCGTCGCGGCGTCGGGGAGGGTGACGGTGGCCCGGTGCTCGCCGGTGGTCTCCACCTCGTCGGCGAAGACGATCTCCAGGTCGGCGGGCGGGAGGCCGGCCGCCAGCTGCTCCTCCCACTCGTAGTAGCGCGCCTCGTTGGCGAGGAAGCGCAGCTGGGCGGGGCCCTGCACCGGCGCCAGCAGGCCCACCTGCCGGAAGCGCTGGCGGGCGTCGATGGCCAGGGCCGCGGGGCCGTGGGTGCGGATGGTGGGGCCGAGCCAGCCGCCCAGGTTGTTGGCCGCCCGGGTCACGTAGTGGATGCGGGCGCGCCAGTAGAGGGCCTCCTCGGTGGGCAGGCCGGCGAGGGCGACCTCGACCCGGTTGCGCTGCGCCGAGACGTGATCAAAGGAGCGATCGACCTGATCGCGGTCCACGTAGGCCAGGAAGTAGAGGTGCACGTTGCGGGGCGTCGCCGCGAGGAAGGCGGCGACGTCCGAGGCCCAGACCTGCTCGGTGTAGGCCACCCCCGCGGCGTAGAGGGAGAAGAGGTGGTGGTCCGCGCCGGTCCACTCCTTCTCCAGGTCCCACTCTCCCCGCAGGGTGGGCAGGACGCTCGGCCCGGCCAGCCCCAGGTAGTCGTTGCTGTAGGGCCCCGCCTGGAAGGGGCGCACCGGCGGCAGGCGTACGTCGACGAGGCACTCGGCGCCCACCCCGCAGCCGGTGGCGTCCAGCAGGCAGGCCCGCACGGTGGCGTCCTCGCAGCCGAAGACGCAGCGCGCATCGTCCACCTCCGGGCAGTCCTCCATCGAGGTGCAGCGCGCCAGGCAGGCATCGCCCGCGTCCACCGGCCCCGCGTCGGGCTCGCCGCCCTCCGGGGAGGGGCAGGCGACGAGCGAGGCGGAGAGCGCGAGGAAGAGGAGGGCCTGCCGGGAGGAGGTCATCCTCCCAGCATAGCCCACGCGAGTCAGCTAGCTCTCCGCCTGCAGGTGCGCCTCGAGCATCCAGAGCTTCTCGTCGGCGCCCCGCACGAGCTCGGTGAAGAGGTCGGCGGTGGCGGGATCCTTCAGCCGCTCGGCCGCGTCGATCGAGGCGCGGAGAGAGCGGGTGTAGGTCCGCACGGCGTCCACGAGGGCCCGGAGGTGCTCGGTGCCCGCCACGGCGTCGCCCGGGTAGGGCGAGAGCGGCGTGCTGGGGACGATGGCCTGGAGGGTGCCCGCGGCGACGCCCCCGAGCTGCACCGCTCGCTCGGCGAGCTGGTCGTTCCAGGCCGAGACCTCGGCGTGGAGCCGGTCGAAGAGCTCGTGGAGCTGCAGGAAGGCCGGGCCCTTCACGTTCCAGTGGGCCTGCTTCGCCTGCAGGGCCAGGTCGAGGCCGGTGGCCAGGTTCCGGTTGAGCAGGCGGATGATCTCCAGCTTGATGTGCTCGAGCTCCTCCTCCCGCGAGCCGCTGTGGGTCTCGGGCTCGTCTGCGCCGAGGTTCAGGAGATTGGAGGGATTCAACTTCTGGACAATGTCTAGCTTCATGGTCGCAGTTGCCGGACGCTTCCCGGTCCGGCCAGGGAAGGGGGTTTCTAGGGGGTCGGGGTCCGCCGACCCCGGAGCACCACCTGGTGCTCGCGGATCGCGAGGCCCTCGAGCTTCTCCAGCCCGGAGACCGAGAGGGCCTCCCAGGCCACGTCGTGGATGCTGCCGTCGTCCTCGTCGACGAAGTGGTGGTGGTCGTCGACCTTCGAGTCGAAGACCACCTTCCCCTCGGTCAGGACGAAGCTGCGCAGCAGGCCCTTCTGCACGAAGAGGTTCAGGGTGTTGTAGACGGTCGCCCGGGAGACCTGGGGGAAGGTCTCCCGCACCCGGGAGAAGACCCGCTCCGCCGAGGGGTGGTCGCCGGTGTGCAGGACGTAGCGGGCGACCGCGACCCGCTGGGCGGAGGGATTGATCCCGTGCTCCCGCAGGAGGGTGACGTCGTCGTGGGCCATGACTTTAGACTAAGTCTAAAGGTGGACTTTGTCAAGCGGACTCAGGGCAGGGGGTGGGGCATCCCCAGGCCGCCCCCGACGAAGTCGAAGCTCTCGCCGTAGGTCTTCATCATCAGCTTGAAGGCGCTGAGCATGTAGGTCCGCTTGTAGCCCTTCGGGAGGGCCAGGACCTCCTTCATCTTGTGCCGGTAGAACTTCATGTAGCAGCGCCCGAGGGCCTTGGTGACCTCCTCCAGGCTCATGGCCTCCGGCTCGATGATGGGGGTCACCAGGTTGTACTTCGAGTAGTCCCAGACCCGGATCCGGTCCTTCATCTCCGCGTAGATCGGCGTGAAGGGCATGGGCGTGACGACCGGGAAGACTGCCACGTCGGGGTTCAGGTAGATGGCCGACTCGATGGTCCGCTCGATCGACTCCCAGGTCTCGGTGGGGAAGCCGATCATGAACGAGGCCTCGGTCATGATCTCGTGCTCGCGCAGCAGATCGAGGGCGCGCTTGTTCTGCTCGAAGGCCGTGCCCTTGTTGAGGACCGAGAGCACCTCGTCCTCGGCGCTCTCGGCGCCGATGTAGACGTGGACGATACCCGCCCGGGCGTACTTCTCGAGGATGTCCTCGTCCCGGATGATGTCCTCGACCCGGGTCTCGATGAGGAGCCGCACGCCGAGCTCCGCCTCGATGAGCAGGTCGAGGTAGTGCTCCCAGCGGCGCCGGTTCTTGGTCGGGTAGGCGTCGATGAGGGTGAAGTACTCGACCTGGTGCGCCTCGATGAGGTGCCGCATCTCGGCGACCACGGCCTCGGGCTCGCGGCTGCGCCAGTCCTTCTCCCAGAACATCCGCTGGCTGCAGAAGGCGCAGCCCATGTCGCAGCCGCGCGAGGAGAGGATCGAGGCCATCCGGCCCTGGGGCTCGACGAGGTAGTGGTAGTCCTCCCAGTCCAGGAGGTGCCAGGCGGGCTCGAGGGTGTCGAGGGCCTCGATGTGCGGCTGGCGGGGGGTCACCACGGTCTCGCTGCCCCGGCGGAAGGCCAGGCCGGCGACCGCGGCGCGGGCCTCGGGGGTCGGGGCCTGCAGGAGGGCCATGAGGATGGCCTCGGGCTCGCCGCGCAGGACGTAGTCGATCTGGTTGGCGGGGTCCCCGAGCATCTCGTGGAACATGAAGGTGGGGTGGGGGCCGCCGGTGAGGGTGACGATCGCCGGATCGACCTCCTTGGCCAGGTTCAGGATCCGGATGACGTCCGGCACGGTGGCCGTGCTGATGGCGCCGGTCACCGGCAGGTAGTCGATGGCCATGACGAAGTCGGGGCGGTAGCGCTCGATCTCCTCGCGGATCTCGGCGAAGCCCAGCTTCTTGTTCATGGCGTCGAAGATGCGGGCCTCGGCGCCCGCCTGGAGGGCGGCGCCGGCGAGGTAGGTCAGGTGGAGCGGCGGCCAGGTGCCCACCACCTGCACCCCCCAGCAGTGATAGGGGGCGGTCACGAACAGGATCTTCTTCATCGAGAGGAGAACCTAGGCCATGGCGGGCGAAGACGCACGCGGCGCGTGCTGGTGTCCGGCTCCCGGGGGCGCTATCTGAAGGAGCGCGATGCACTGGCGTCCACTCCAGCTCACCCTCGTCCTCGCCGGCCTCCTCCTCTCCGCCGCCTGTGCCCACGTGCGGGCGGGGGGGCGCACCCTCGAGCGGGGCGTCGCGCCGCGGGCGGGGGTGGTCGCCTTCTCCCCCGACGGAGAGCGGCTGGCGCTGGTGCGCGGGGGTGACCTCGTCGTGCTCGGCCTCGACGGAGCGGTCGAGCAGACGCTGGACGGCCTCGGCGCCCGGCAGGTGGACTGGAGCGAGGTCCACGGCCTGCTCGTGATCCACGAGGTCGAGGGGGAGCCCCGCCTCTCGCGGATCGATCCGGCGAGCGGGGAGCGAACGCCGCTCCCACTCGAGGGGAGCCCCGACGGCGTGCGCGCCTGGGGCGAGCGGCTGGCAGTGGTCGACGCCCACCTGCGGCCGATGCGCTTCGGGGTGGTCGGCGGCATCGATCTGATCAGCGTGGATCCCGCGGGCCCGGGGCGCCCCCGGCTCTCCCACTCCGTCTCCTTCCCGACCCGGGAGGGTGACCAGGACTTCCTCGCGGGCTGGCTCCACGCCATGCCGCGCCCGGGGGTGGGGAGCCTGGCGGTGGCGCTCTACAAGGACCCTCCGGCCGTGCCCCCCTCCTGCCTGATCGTGGAGGTCGATCCGGTCGCGGGTGAGCCGCGGCGCCTCCACGAGGCCCCGGGCCAGCGCTTCACCCTGCCGCTCTCCTTCTCGGCGGACGGCGGCCGGCTGGCCTACACGGACGACGCCGGGGCGCTGCACCTGGTGGACCTGAAGAGCGGCGCGGTCTCGCCGGGCCCGGAGAGCCCGGCGCGGGGTCTGGCGCCGACCTTCGGTCCGCGGGGCCGCTGGCTGCACCTCGGCGGCTGGCTCGTCGATCTCTCCGCGTCCACCTCCCGCCAGCTCCTGCGCGACGCGCCGGAGGCCCTCGGCACCTTCTCTCCCGACGGCGGACACCTGGCGGTGGTCGATGCGCGGGGCCTGCACCTCTTCACCCTCGCGCGCGACCCGGCGCCCCCGCTCGAGCCCGACGCGGCGCTCGCCGCCAAGCTCGCCACCCTGCGCGGGTTGCTCCGGAAGAACCTCATCACCGAGACCGACTACCTCGAGCGGCGCGATGGCCTGCTGCGCGCCGCAGGGCACCTGCCATGAAGCGCACCCTCGTGATCCTCCTCGCGGCCGGCGTGGCCGCCGCGGCCCTCGGCGCCCCGAAGAAGAAGACCCCGCCGGCGAAGTCCGACTGCGCGGGCTGCCATCAGAAGGAGACGCCAGGGGTGATGAAGCCCTTCAGCGACTCGGCCCACGCGGGCGAGGTCTCCTGCGAGGCCTGCCACGGCGAGAGCTACGAGGCCAACCACCCGGCCCCCGGCGCGAAGCGCCGCAAGGCCGTCGGCAAGGACACCTGCGGTGGCTGCCACGCGCAGGCGACGGCCGACCACGAGAAGAGCGCCCACAGCATCGGCCTGCGGGCGGGCAGCGCTTGCACCCGCAACGAGAAGCACGCCACCGACCCGGACGCGGACTGCGGCACCTGCCACGAGAAGGACACCGCCGTCCCGCGCACGGGGAAGCAGTGCGCCCTCTTCCTGGCCCAGAGCCCCACGATGCAGCAGCAGGGCTGCAGCGCCTGCCACGCGGTGGAGCAGCGCTGCGACAGCTGCCACGGCCCTCACGACACCGACCTCCGCATCGTGAAGGATCCGGCGGTCTGCGCCACCTGCCACATGGGGCCGGACCACGCCCAGTGGGAGATGTGGAAGACATCCCGTCACGGCATCGCCTGGAAGCAGCTGGGCCCCGAGCGCGGGCCGGACTGTCAGCGCTGCCACATGCCGGGCGGCACCCACGACGTGAGCTACGGCATCTCCCTGGACCTGGCCGGCGTGCCCTACCCGCAGCCCCTCTTCGGGAAGCGGCGCGCTGAGATGCTCGACGTCTGCGACGACTGCCACACCCGCGCCTTCTCGGCCCGCGCCCTGGAGGGGGCCGACGTCGTCCACGCCGAGTCGCTGGCGATGGTGCAGGCGGCCGCGGCGATCATCGAGGCCCTGGAGGCGGAGGGCCTGCTCATGCCCTCCATCGCCGAGCGCCCGGCGCACCCCCTCTTCGGCAAGAAGCTCGAGCTGGGCGGGCACATGCTCTACGAGGACCTCTCCGGAGTGGAGACCCTCTACTTCCGGATGAAGACCTTCGCCTTCCTCTCGGCCTTCAAGGGCGCCTTCCACCAGAGCCCGGACTACACCCACTGGTATGGCAACGCGCCCCTGAAGCTCCTGCTCTCCCGGATCCGCTCCGAGGCCGCGACCCTGCGCCGCCTGAAGCTGCTGGAGGAGAAGCTGGAGCTGGTGAAGGGCGGCGCCGGCACGGCGGTCGAGCTGGAGGCCGTCGAGGAGGAGCTGCGGGCCCTCAAGGCCCTGATGCTCGAGGGCGCCATCGACGCCGCGACCTTCGAGACCCGCAAGCGGGCGGTGCTCGAGAAGCACGGGCTCTAGGGTTACCGGCGCGCTCGCTCAGCCCGCCGCGTGGCGCGCGAGGTAGGCGCGCACCCGCACCTTGCGGGCGGTGTTCTCCGAGGACATGTAGCGGACCTTGCCGAAGATGGCGCGCTCGGGGCCCCAGGCCCGGTCGTAGCGGCCGAGCACCCAGAGGATGCCCGAGAGGGAGTTGGGATCGCGCCCGTCGAGGGCGTAGCGGTCGTTGAGCTCGAGCATCACCTTCAGCGCGGCGCGCGGGTCGCGGCTCCACTCCAGGATCTTCTTGCCCCAGAGCATGCGCAGGTAGTTGTGGATGGTGCCCTCGCGCACCAGCTGCCGCTGGGCCGCGTTCCAGAGCTCGTCGTGGGTGCCCGCCTGCTCCAGGGTGCGCGGGCCGTAGGCGTGGGGCCGCGGGTCGGCGGCGTGGAGGTCGAGGGTCTGCCGGGCCCAGGCGGGGAGGGAGCCCCAGGTGCCGAAGCCCGGCTCGTGGGCGCAGGCGTTCAGGCCCAGCTCCCGCCAGGTCACCAGCTGATCGAGGAAGGCCTCGGCCGCGGCGGAGGCACCCCACCAGCCCTCCCGGCTGCCGGTGGCCCTCGGCGCGAGGAGATCGGGCGCCCAGTCCTCCCTCGCCATGAGGCGGGCGAAGATCTCGTGGGCCGAGAGGTGGCCGAAGTGGAGGTAGGGGGAGAGGCCGCTGGCGGCCTCCTGCTCGGGCTGGTTGCGCCCCTCCGGGTAGGCCTCGAGGCGGTGCGCGAGGAAGGCCTCGAGGCGCCGGGCGGCGGCCCGGGCACCGCCTCGCAGCGGCGCGGGCGCGACCGCCTGCGGGTAGGCGAGCGCCGCGAGCGCGCCGTCCTCCGGGAGGTGGGCCGGCCAGCGCCGGGCCAGCTCCGGCGGGCAGGTGACCGGCGGCAGGTCCAGGCCCCGCAAGGGCGCGGCCCGCGGGGCGTGATCGATGTGCGCCGGCAGGGTCTTCTGCAGGTGCCGCCGGAAGGAGGCGGCGGTGGTGAAGATCCGGTCGGTCGCCCGCAGGGGGTGGAGGCCGTTGCCGTCGACCGCCTCCAGGCGCACGGCGAGGCGCTCGGCGGCGGCGGCCTGCATCCGGGGGAGGAAGTAGGCCGGGAGGTCGTCGGTCACCACCAGGGCGGCCTCGCGGGCCCAGGCCTCCAGCAGCCCCCGGCCGGCGCCGGGGGCGGTCTCGACGTAGGGGTGGTAGCGCACCGGCGTGGCCTCGAGGGCCGCGCGGTTGTCCCGCATGCCCTCGACGACGAAGCGATGGAGCCGCTCGCTGGCCCAGGGGTGATCCAGCCGGAGGGCCTCCAGCACCACCAGCCCCACGCCCAGCTCCCGGGCCCGGTCGAGGGCGTGATCGAGGGCGAAGCTCCAGCGGGTGCGCCGGGCGGCGGTCATCCAGTAGAGGACGTGGCTCCCCCCCGGCCGCAGCGGGGCGTCGTTCAGCGCGCGGACGCGGATCGCCGGGACCTTGGAGCTCATGGCGGCAGGATAGTCCCCGATCCCGCGAAACGACGAGGCCGCGCACCCTCGATGAGGGGCGCGGCCTCGAAGGGAGGAGCCGCCGGGGCGGCTCAGGGAGCCCGGACTAGGGCTTCTGGGCGCCCTTGCCCTCGATGCCCCCGAAGAGCTTCACGGCCGCGTCGACGGGGTAGCGGTTGCCGAACATCGAGACCTTCGTCTCGATCTTGCCGACCTTGTTCATCCCCATCACCGAGCGCAGCACGTTGGCCGGGGAGTTCTCGTCGTAGTCGGTCTTCTCGCTGTAGCGCGCGGCGAGGAAGCCCTCGAGGTAGGCCTTGTCGATGGTGAAGCCCTTGGGCATCTTCGTCGTGTTGCCGCTGACGCTGGTGAGCTCGAGATCCGCGAACTCCTCGGCCCGCAGGGTGAGCTTGGTGTTGCTCTCGGGGCTGTACTCGAGGTCGGCGTTCTTGTTCACGAAGAAGCCGTTGTTGTCGATCTTGATGTCCAGCTGGTTGAAGCGGGAGTGATCGATGCCGGCCTGGATGTTGGTCCCGAAGATGTTGTCGTGGACGTCGTAGCTGACCATGGTCATCACGCGGAAGCCGTAGCCCATGTCGAGGAAGTCCTCGAGGCGGCTCCAGGTGAAGAGCACGGTGTTGTGGTCGAACTCGACGTGCCCGCAGAGGTTGGTCTGGCGGGCGGTCGGGCCCGGCTTGGTCACCCGGCAGGTCCCGTAGATCTCGACCGCGGCCATCCGGTTGGCGACGAAGACGTTGTTGCTGACCTTCCAGGTGCCGCCCCGCAGGCCGCCCTGGATGCCGTAGCTGGCGCAGTTGGCGAAGACGTTGTTGGTGATGGTGACGCTGCCCTCCTTGGCGGCGCTCGGGATGGAGAGGCAGGGCTCGGTGACGGTGGCGTTCTGGCCCGGCTCCTTCTTCGGGGGCAGGAGCAGCATGCCGGTCTCGACGCCCGCGGGCTGCCCGTCCTTGCTGGAGTAGGCGTTGCGCTGGCCGAGATCGAAGACGAAGCCGTCGATGACGAGGCCGTCCACCTCGGAGGTGAACTTGAGGAGGGCCTTGCGGGACTTGGCGCCGCTCTTGTTGTCGGGCTGCAGGAGGGTGGGGTGGGCGATGATGTCGCGCTTGCTGAAGTCCTTGCTGTAGCTGCCGTACATCTTCACGGCCTTCTTCGACTCGAAGAAGCCGATGTCGAAGGTGCCGCTGTAGGAGCCGCCGCAGACCAGGATGGTCTCGCCGCCCTTGGCGCTCTTGAGCACCTTGTCGATGTTCTTGAGGGGCGCCTCCTTGGTGCCGGCGGCCTTGTTGTCGCCGCCTTCCTTGCAGACGTGGATGGCGCCGGTGGCGTCGGGCATCTCCATGGCCGAGGCCGGGAGGGCGAAGAGGGAAGCGGTCAGCAGGGCCACGAGCGTACGCGCGTGCATGAGGATCTCCTTTTCGGGGCCTGGAAGCCCGAAGGCGGGAAACGTTCGGGAGCGCGCGGACGGTACCCGCCGACGGTGCGGCGATCAATCGGAGATCACAGAACTGGTTCGAAGATCAGCTCGCGGGGTAGCGCAGCCCCATCACCCAGCGCTCCCACTCGCGCTGGAAGGCCGCCATCTCGGAGGCGCGGCGCCCGAGGATCTCGCGCAGGCTGCGGTAGCCCGTGGGGTCCTTCGAGCGCTGGCGCCGGTAGCGGGCGTAGAAGCCCGGCAGCAGGCCGGCCTCCTGCAGGTAGTAGAGGAGGTAGCGGGCCTGGGCGTAGTTCGTGCCGCGGTCCTCTCGATAGAAGGCGTGGGGGGTGGCCGCGAGGAGGGCCTCGAAGGAGGGGACCTCCCCGGCCGCGATCGCGGCCTGCAGGCCGGGCAGCCGCCAGTTGGTGAGCCCCACGATCCGTCCATCGCGCTCGGCGGACTGCTCGTAGAGGGAGCCGAGGCCCTCGTCCAGCCAGGGCGGGCAGCCCGGCAGGTTGGCCTCGACGTAGGGGTGGACGATCTCGTGGACCAGGGTGCCGCCCCCGGTGGCGATGTTCATCACCAGGGCGTCGTCGGCCGCCGAGTAGTAGCCGTAGGGGGTGTCCGCCACGCTGCCGAAGAGGCGGCGGGCGTTGCGCCGGTAGCTGATGCCGTCACGGAAGAGCCAGGCCTCGACGATGCGATCGGGCGTGCGATCGAAGTAGGCCTCCGCGAGGCGCTCGCTCGCCCAGCGCACCGTCTTCCGGGCGCGGCGCTCGACCACCGCCGGGGCCTCGTCGCCGATGACGACGAAGGGGGGCTCGACCACGATGTGGAAGTGCTGGCCCGGGAGCCGATCGGCGATGCGGGCCTCGATGCCCGCGACCCGCAGCTCGTAGTCGATCTCGGTGAAGCCCCCGAGGAGGGGGAGGGCGACGAGGAGGAGGTGGTGTCCCTTCTTGCCCCCGAGGTTAGAGAGGAGGCGGGCCGCCGGGGGTAACGGCCGGGTAACTCAGCGCCGGGGGCGGCGGCCGGTACGCACCGGCACCGGGGCCAGCTGGAGGTGCGCGCCGTCGGGGATCGTGCACGCATCGTCCTCGCAGCGCCCGGTCAGCCGCAGGCGGTTGCGGGCGAAGACGCGGTAGCCCCAGTCGAGCAGGTGCGAGATCCCGGGCAGGCGGGTCGGCGCCACCAGCCAGCCGAAGCCCAGGAGGGAGTAGAGCCGGCGGAAGACCTCCACCCCCTCGAGGGTGGTTCCGTCGGGCTCCCGGGCGTGGATGCGATCCATGAGGTCCCGATAGGGGATGCCCACGGCCGCGGCGTCGAAGCCCGGCGCGGCCAGGTCCGTGAAGCGGATCTGGCCCCGGTGGTCGCGGGCGCGCAGGAGGCGCATCTCCCGGGTGCAGAGGGGACAGGCGCCGTCGTAGAAGACCTCGAGGCGGGGGTCGGTCTGGGGCTTGTTCATGGCGATAGCATGGGGCCGATTTGGTGGTTTTCAACTTGAAAATCTCCCAAAAGCGACCATAATGACGGTATGGACCACCAAGAAACCACCAAATCCATGAATCGGCCCCGGATCGGCATCTCCTCCTGCTTGCTCGGGGCGGAGGTGCGTCACGACGGCGGGCATCGCCGGGACGCCTGGGTGAGCTCGCGCCTCGCCGACTTCGTGGAGCTGGTCCCGGTCTGCCCCGAGGTCGAGTCCGGGATGCCGGTCCCGCGGGAGAGCCTGCGCCTCGTCGGGGAGGTCGCGCGCCCGCGGCTGGTGGCCCCCCGCAGCGGGACGGACCACACCGCCACGCTCTCGGACTGGTCCTGGCTGAAGGTGGAGGGGCTCGCCCGCCAGCACCTCGACGGCTTCCTGCTGGAGAAGGGCTCGCCCAGCTGCGGTCTGGAGCGGGTGCGGGTCTACCCCGAGCACGAGGGGCGTCCACCGCGCCACGAGGGACGGGGAGTCTTCGCCGGGATCCTCGCCGAGCGCCTGCCCCACCTCCCCCTCTGCGAGCGCGGCTGGCTCAACGACGACGGCCTGCGCGAGAGCTTCCTGGTCCGGGTCTTCACCCACCACCGGCTGCGCGAGCAGGTGCTGGAGCGGGAGGGCGGCCCGACCCTGGCGGCGCTCATCGACTTCCACGGCGCGCACAAGTTCCTCTACCTGGCTCACAGCCCCGCCCACTACCGCTCGCTCGGCCGGCTGGTCGGCAGCGCGGGGGAGCGACCCCTCGAGGAGACCCTGGCGCGCTATCGCCTCGGCGCGATGGAGGCGCTGGCGCTGCGGCCGACCGCGGGCAAGCAGGTGAACGTGCTGGAGCACATCCTGGGCTACTTCAAGGACCAGCTCGACGCCGACGAGAAGCGGGAGCTCCTCGAGCTCATCACCGACTACCGGGCGGGCCTGCGGCGGCGGGAGGTGCCGATGGCCCTCCTCGGCCACCACCTCCGGCGCCTCACCGCCGCCGCCGGGGGAACGCAGGCCGGCCTGCCCTGGCTGGCGCGGCAGGTCTACTTCCAGCCCTTCCCCCTCGAGCTCGCGGGCGCCCGCTGAACGTCGCCTGAACGTCGCCCCGGACCCTTCCCGCATCCCCGCGCTCCGCGCTATCGAGACGGGATGAAGACCAAAGGGATCGGCCTCGCCCTCCTCGCCACCTTCGCGCTCCTCGCCTCGGCGGGCTGCGTGCCGGTGGAGAAGCTCCGCAAGCGCGCCGCCTTCGACATCTCCTGTCCCGAGGAGAAGCTGGAGGTCGTGGATCTCGGGGGCACGACCCGGGGGGTCACGGGCTGCGAGAAGAAGGCGACCTACCTCTGGATCTGCGGGGGCGGTCAGCCCTGCAACTGGGTCATGAACACCGACGCCGGCGCGGCCGGCGAGAAGGAGAGCGAGTGATGGCGGTGCGACAGAAGAAGGCCGAGCGGGATGTCGAGAAGCGCTACCCGGCCAGGCAGTTCGTGGCCAAGCTCCGGCGCCTGGCGGACGCCATCGAGGCCGGCGAGGCCTTTCGCATCCAGGTGGGCGGCGAGCGGGTGACCGTGCCGGCCACCGCCACCGTCAGCGTCGAGCACGAGCGCGAGGGTGGCGAGGAGGAGCTCGAGCTGCAGTTCCGCTGGTGAGCGGCCCGGCGGCCGCCTCAGGCGGCCGCCTCGTCCTTCTTGGCGAAGGGATCGTAGTCCTTGGGCCGGTGGTTCACCGGCCCGCTGTGGATCACGTTCGCGCGCAGGCGCTGGCCGATGATCTCCTCGGCGCGCAGGCCGTTGTCGATCATCTTCCGGATGTCGACGCCGGTGCTCACGCCGCACTCCTCGAGGAGGCAGATCAGGTCCTCGGAGCAGGTGTTGCCGGTGAAGCCGAACTGGTACTTGTTCGCCCCCGTCGCCGGCTGGCCGCCGATGGCCCCCAGGGAGGTGTCGACGTAGCGCAGGCCCAGCTCGAGGGCCGCGAAGGTGTTGATGATCCCGTTGCCCCGGGTGTCGTGGAAGTGCGCGATGAACTCGGTCCCGGGGAAGGTGGTGAGGAGCTCGCCGATCCGCTCGCGCACCTGCAGGGGGTTCGCGGCGCCGGTGGTGTCGCCCAGCATGATGGTGTGGGCGCCCTCCTCGACGTAGAAGCGGGTGACCTTGATGACCTCGGACATCGGCACGTCGCCGGCGATGGCGCAGCCGTAGACCGTGCCGGGGCAGCCGATGACCCGCACGCCCAGGTCGTGGGCCCGCTTCATCACGGCGGCGTGGGCCTGGAAGGCCTCCTCGTGCTTCATCCGGAAGTTGACCGTGTTGTGGGCCTCGCTGGCCGAGATCATCAGGATGATCTCGTCGGCGCCGTAGCCCTCCTTCACGCAGGTCTCGAAGCGCTCGAAGCCCTTGGCGTTGGGCATGAGCACCACGTAGGTGACGTCGTCGACGCGCTTGATGCGCTTGAGCACCTCGACGCTGTCGGCGAACTGCGGCAGGAGCTTCGGGTGCGAGAAGGAGGTGACCTCGAGCTTCTTCACGCCGGAGTCGATGATCCGGTCGATCATCTCGACCTTGTCATCGGTGGAAATCACCTTGGGGATGGACTGGAGCCCGTCGCGGGCCCAGCACTCACAAAGGATCACGGAGTCGGGAAGTGCCATGACCCGCTCATCGCTGGCCGACCTGCGATCTGTCAAGGCACAGCCGGACGCGCGGGCGATTGGTTAGACCGATCCGCTGACTCGACCTATCCTCGACCCCGAGATGGGAGAGCACGAGCCACTGCGGGAGGACCAGGCGAACTGGCGCCACACCCTCCACGAGGTGATCTTCGAGGCCGACACCCCGGCGGGGAAGGCCTTCGACCTGGTCCTGCTCCTGCTCATCGTGGCCTCGATGGTCGCGGTGATGCTCGAGAGCGTGGCGCCCATCGCCGCCGAGTACGGGGCGTGGCTGCGCGTCGCCGAGTGGGTGCTAACCCTCCTCTTCACCCTCGAGTACGCGGCCCGGTTGCTGACGGTCCGCCACCCCCTGCGCTTCGCGCTCTCCTTCTACGGGCTGGTCGATCTGGCGGCCGTGGTCCCGACCTACCTCTCCCTCCTCATCCCCGGCGCGCAGTCCCTGCTCGTCATCCGGGCCCTGCGCCTCCTGCGGGTCTTCCGGGTGCTGAAGCTGGTGCGCTTCCTCGGGGAGGCCGGCGAGCTGGCCCGGGCCCTCAAGCAGAGCCGGGAGAAGGTGATCATCTTCCTCGGGGTGGTGCTCACGGTGGACCTGATCGTCGGCACCCTGATGTACCTGATCGAGGGCGAGGCCTCGGGCTTCGACTCGATCCCCCGGGGCTTCTACTGGGCCATCGTCACCATGACGACGGTGGGCTTCGGGGACATCGCGCCCGTCACGCCCCTGGGCCAGAGCCTGGCGGCCCTGGTGATGATCCTCGGCTACGGGATCATCGCCGTCCCCACCGGCATCGTCACCAGCGAGCTGGCCCGGGCGCGGAAGCCCGCGGTCACCACCCAGGCCTGCCGCAGCTGCATGGCCGAGGACCACGACCCCGACGCGAAGCACTGCAAGCACTGCGGCGAGCGGCTGTAGTTCCCGGACCTAGGGCTTCTCGAGCGTCAGCAGCAACCGGGCGGTGTCGAGGGCCAGGTCGGGCAGGCGCTTCTCGGTGTCGAGCGCGAAGACCTGGTAGAGGCGCCCCTCGCGGCAGGTGACCGCCGCCGCGCCGGGGACCAGCTTCCCTCCGCCGATGTCGGTGCGCGCCCGGGCGAGGAAGAGCCTCTGCTTCTTGTGCCGCAGCCAGCGGCTGTCCTGGAAGTGCACCTTGCCGGGGGCGTCCCGGGGCGCCACGTCGCCGGTGATCTTGGCCCAGTCCGCCTCGTCGAGGGCGTCGCAGGGCTTCGGGGAGGGCCCCTCGCCCAGGCTCAGGAAGGCTCCGGTGGAGGGCACGTAGTAGCGGCCCTGCAGCAGCCAGCTCTCGGGGGGCAGGTCGAGGGTCTCTCCGCCCGCGAAGCGGTAGGCGAGGGCGCCCGGCGACTCCACCACCCTCAGGGAGGCGAAGAGGGCCTTCGCGCCCTTGCCGCCGCGCCGCAGATCGCTGCCCTCGAGGCCGGCGAGCATCATGTTCACGAACCAGCCCCGCACGAAGAAGGAGCGGCTCTCGCCCACGAAGTGGCGCTCGGGCGGCCCGAACTCGAACTCGACCCGCCGGGCGTCCTCGGCGCCGGCCTGCTCGTAGGGCTGCGGCTCGGAGAGGACGAGCCCCTGGGCGCCGATGGCCTCCAGGAACTTCTTCGCGTAGCTCTCCTGCTCCTTCTCCCGCCCCGGCTGCAGGACCCAGGGGGCGGGCTTGTAGGAGACGACGGCGATGCTGTCGGCGGTGCCCAGCTGGATCGAGAGCCAGCCCCGGCCGAAGGTCTGCTCGTAGGTCTTGCCCGGCTCGAGGGCGACCTCGAAGGGCACCCCCCGGCAGCGGTAGACCCCCTCGGGGTCGAGGGGGGCGGTCTTCTGCTGCTGGGTGCAGACCGGGCGCTCGTCGAGGGGCTGGCGCTTCGGGGGCTTCACCTTCTCGGGCTTCTGGAAGGTGCCCGCGTCCGCGGCCCCGGCCGGCGCCGGGAGGGTGAGGAGGGCGGCGAGGAGGAGGAGGGTCGCGCGCATGGGAGCTCCCGGGCGGCCGCGGGCCGCGAGGTTCAGGCCAGGAGGCCGGAGAGGGAGGAGAGGAGGGGGGCGCCGTGGGCGGCGAGGCGCCCGGCGCTCTGGTGGCCCGAGGGGACGAGGTAGCAGCGCAGGCCGAGGGCCTCGGCGACCTCGAGGTCGTGGTCGGTGTCGCCCACCAGGAGGGTGGTCGCGGGGTCGATGCCGGTCTCGTCCAGCCAGTCCCGGCCGATCTCGATCTTCCCGCCGGCGTAGTGGTCGTCGAGGCCGAGGAGCTCGGAGAAGTGGTGGTCGATCGCGTGGTCGCGCGCCTGGCGGTGCAGGCGCGTACGCTGGCTGGCCGAGAGCACGCTCTGGCCGATCCCCCGGCCGGCGATGGCCTCGAGGACCTCTCGTGCCCCGGGCTGCAGCTGGCAGCCGCGCTGGCCGGCCTCGTAGCCCTCGATGAACTCGGTGCCGACGGCCTCCCAGGGCTCCGCCGCGAAGTCGAAGCCCAGGCCGACGTAGTAGTCCTTCACCGGGAAGGCGAAGACCTCCTGGTAGCGCTCGAGGGAGAGGGGCGGGAGGCCCCGGCGGGAGAGGAGGCCGTTCATCACCTCGACGCAGAGCCAGGCGTCGTCGAGGAGGGTGCCGTTCCAGTCCCAGATGAGGTGCCGCACGCCGGCGAGTGGTGAGCCGTTGCCCTTCATGTCGGGGACGAGGGTAGCAGGTCAGCGGTCCTTGAGCTTCTGCACCTGCTTGCGCCAGCGCCCGATCGTGGTCTTCTCGTGGTGGCGCTGGGCGTGGACGCTGGCGCGCCGCTCGGAGACCTCGGCCTCGTGCCGCAGGGCCAGGAAGCGCTCGAGGCGGTCGGCGGCGATCTCGCCGGCCTCCACCGCCACCCGCACCGCGCAGCCCGGCTCGCTGCGGTGCCCGCAGTCGGCGAAGCGGCAGCCGGCGGCCCGCTCGGTGATCTCGTCGAAGGTCTCCTCGAGCCCCTCGAGGTCCCCGAGGAGCCCCACCTCCCGCATCCCGGGGGTGTCGATCATCACGCCCCCGCCGGGCATCGGCAGGAGCACCCGGGCGGTGGTGGTGTGGCGGCCCTTGCTGTCGTCCTCGCGGACCTCGCGGGTGGCCATCGCCTCCCGGCCGAGGAGGCGGTTGAGCAGGGAGGACTTGCCCGCCCCCGAGGAGCCCAGGAGGACCCCGCTGCGGCCGGCGCCGACCTCGGCCCGCAGCGCCTCGACGCCCTCGCCGCTCTGAGCGCTCACCAGCAGCACCGGCACCCCGCGGGCGACGGCCTCCGCCTCCCGCAGGCGGGGCGCCGGATCCTCGAGGAGGTCGGCCTTGTTCAGGACGATCACCGGCACCGCCCCGGCGGTGCGGGTGAGGGCGAGGTAGCGCTCGAGCCGGCGGGGGTTGAAGTCGTGGTCGAGGCCGGCGACCAGGAAGGCGACGTCGATGTTGGCGGCGATGGGCTGCTCGGGCCGCCCCTCGCCGTGGCCCCGGGCGAAGAGGGTCTGGCGGGGCAGGAGGGCGCGCAGCAGCGTGGCGTCGTCGATCTCCTCCAGGGCGCAGAAGTCGCCCGTGGCCGGCGCCCCGGCCTCGCCGCCGCCGGCCACCGGGAGCGGGGTGCGCCAGGTGGCGCTGCGCTCTCCCCGGTCGGTGAAGAGCGTCACCAGCCCCCGGTCCACCCGCACGATCCGGCCGGGGAAGAGGCCGGGCCGCTCGAGGGCGTCGAGGTGGAACTGCCAGATGGGCGACCAGCCCAGGTCGTCGAGGCGCATGGCGGCATGATCGCTCCTGCGGGCCACCGGCGTCGATGGCGGATGGTGGGCTCCGGCGAAACTTGCTAGAGCGAGCCCATGGGGACGCTGGAGCACCTTTGCCGGGAGCACCCGGAGGGCGACCTCCTCTTCGAGGAGGGCGACGTCGGGAAGAAGATGTTCGTCATCCAGTCCGGGCAGGTGCAGATCTTCCGCACGGTGGGCAAGGACCGCATCGTCCTGGCGCACCTCGGGCCCGGAGAGTTCTTCGGGGAGATGGCCATCCTGGAGGGCCTCCCGCGCTCGGCCTCGGCCCTGGTGGTCGAGCCGACGAAGCTCATCGAGGTCGACTCGAGGATGTTCGAGGAGATGATCTCGGAGAACGCCGAGATCGCCATCCGCATCATGCGCAAGCTCGCCGGCCGGGTGCGCGAGCTCGATCTGCGGCTGCAGAACCTCCTCTCGGAGGGCGGCGTGGGCCGGGCCATCGAGGTCCTGCGGCAGATGGCGGCGAAGGGCTCGCCCGAGTCGGGCGGGCGGGTGCGCCTGGCGGCCTCGGCCGTGCACATCGCGATCACCGCCCAGTGCAACCTCTCGCCCGCCGAGGTCGAGCCGGTCCTCGAGCAGCTGCGCCGCAGCGGCTGCATCCGCACCGAGGGGATCGAGATCGTGGTGGCCGACGAGGTCCACCTCGAGCGCTTCGCGGTCTACCTGGACCTCAAGCGGAAGTTCGAGCCGGCGCAGTCGGAGCTCTCGGACACCGCCCGCCGCCGGATGGACCGCCTCATCCGGGCCCTCGAGCTCGAGGAGGACGACCTGCACTTCAACCGCACCGTCCTCGCCGAGCAGTACCAGCGCTACCTCGATCTCAAGGGCGACTTCGAGGCGCTGCCCGCCGCCGGCCCGGGGACCCCGAGCGACGCGCCGTAGGTGGGACGGGGCCGGGGGAGGAGGCGACGATGAAGATGCACCCGCTCACGCTGGCCTTCGAGGATCCGGAGGTCGAGGCGAGCTTCGACGCCGCGCACCGCGAGCGGGGGGCGCGGCGCGTCCGCGGCATCATCCTGGTCTTCTGCGGGGCCCTGCTGCTCTCGATCGGCTTCGACGTCTCGGCCGTGCCTCACCTCTGGCACTTCTCCCTGATCTTCAAGCTGGGCCTCGCCATCCCCGGGCTCCTGATCGTCGCGGCCCTCTCCCGCAAGCCCTTCTTCGTCCGGCACTTCAACGGCGCCGTCCTCATCGGCTCGGTGATCCTGGGGGCCGCGGTGCTCCGGCTCCCCGCGGCGGAGGGCTGGGCCCTGGCCGGCTTCACCTGGGTGCTGCAGTCCCTCGTCCTCTACGGGGCCTACCAGCTCGAGCACGCCGAGCGCCGGGCCTGGCTGGCCAACCGCAAGAGCGAGCGCCTGCTCCTGAACATCCTGCCCGAGCCGGTCGCCCACCGACTCCGCGACCGGCCCGGCACGATCGCCGAGCACTTCGAGGAGGTGACGGTGCTCTTCGCCGACATCGTCGGCTTCACGACCCTCGCCTCGAAGGTCAGCCCCGAGAGCCTGGTCTCGGGGCTCGACGAGGTCTTCTCGGCCTTCGACGATCTCGCGGACCAGGGCGAGATCGAGGTGAAGGGGAAGGGGACCATGCGGGTCTGGGAGCTCACCGGCCGGCAGGCGAGGGCCGCGTGAGGACCGGCGAGCTCCAGGCGATCTCCTGGCGCCTGCTCCAGGAGGAGCGGGCGAAGGGGGAGGCGCGCCTGGCGCGGGTCCGGATGATCGTCCTCTGGCTGGTGACCCTGGTTCAGATCGGCTTCCTCCTCCCGGCGCCCCCCAGCGACCTCGCGGTCCAGCTCCGGGCGGTCCTCGTCTTCGGCGCCGCCGCCCTCGTGGCCACGCTCTGGTGGTGGGTGTACCGGCGCTTCGGGCTCTTCCCCGGCGCCATCGCCCTCTCCACCTCCTTCGACGTCGCGGTGGCCGGGGCGATCACCCTCAACTGGAGCATCTACCCCGGCGGGGAGGTGCTCCCCACCCAGCTGAAGTTCGGGGTGGGCTACGGGATCTTCCTGGCGGTCCTCACCCTGACCGCGGTGCGCTTCGACTACCGCTCGGTGCTCCTGGCCACCGCCGAGAGCCTGCTCTTCTTCGCCGGGCTGGCCCTGCTGGTGGCGAGCGTGGGCGAGGTCGAGTTCGTCGCCGCCGTCGAGGACAGCTTCCAGCCCCACACCGTCAACGCGATCGACCTGGCGGGGCGCTTCACGGTCCTGGTCTTCGCCGGGGGCATCCTGGCCTATGGCGCCTACCGGGTCGATCGGATGCTCCAGCAGGGGGTGAGGATCGCCCACCAGAAGCAGATGCTGGGCCAGTTCGTCAGCCAGCGGGTGGCCGAGGCCCTGGAGACCGGCGACGCCGGGCTCGATCTCTCGGGGCAGCGGCGGCACATCGCCATCCTCTTCTGCGACATCCGGGGCTTCACGACCCTCTCCGAGACGATGGAGCCCGAGGCCCTGCTGGCCTTGCTCAACGCCTACTACGAGCAGGCGGCGGAGGTCGTCTTCGAGCACCAGGGCACCCTCGACAAGTACCTGGGCGACGGCTTCATGGCCCTCTTCGGGGCGCCGACGCCCCTGGCCAGCCCCTCCCGGGCGGCCCTCGACTGCGCCCGGGACCTGCTCCGGCGCCTGGAGACCTTCCGCGGACCGGGGGGCCGGCGGATCTCGATCGGGGTCGGGATCCACAGCGGCGAGGTGGTGGTCGGCAACCTCGGCACCGAGGCCTACAAGAGCTACACGGCCATCGGCCGGGGGGTGAACCTGGCCGCCCGGATCGAGGCCGCCACCCGGGAGGCCGGAGAGGACCTGCTCTTCTCGGAGGCCGTGCGGGCGGCGCTGGCCGACGACGGAGGCGCGCCGGTCGAGGTGATCGAGGCGGGCACCTTCGCCCTCAAGGGCATCGCCGAGCCCCAGGCCCTCTTCACGGTCCGGGAGGGCCCGCCGGGCGCCCCCGCCTGAGGAGGGATCCCCGGCCTGATTTCCCCCGTGATTCCGGGGGTCTGGTGGGGTGATGGAACCATGACCGGGTGGCTATCGCCATCGCGGGGGCGCGATGGTAAACACCCCCCCTCGTGCATCCCGTCAGGGGGCCAGGCGGGGCGCTTTTCCGGGCAGAGCCCGGGGGGCACCGTCCGCCGCGCGCCTCGCTGACCAGCCCGAATCCTGGGGAGCTCACATCATGCGACCGACCGTGACCGGCAGCCCGACGCGCCCCGCCGCCGAGACCCGCTCGGCGGAGACCCTCGCCGAGGTGCTGCCCCGGATCGACCGGGCCTACGCCGTGCTGCCTCCCCGGGCGGACGGGGCGCGGCCCGTGCGCCCCTGGTCGGGCCCGGCCGGGGACGAGGCCCCGGTGGCCATCCTCCCGGCGGCCCCGCTCTCGCAGCTCGGTGATCCGGCCTTCTGCGCGGCCCACGGCCTGCGCCTCCCCTACGTGGGCGGCGCCATGGCCCACGGCATCTCCTCGGTGGAGCTGGTCGTGGCGCTCGGGCGCGCCGGCCTGCTCGGCGTCTTCGGCGCCGCCGGCCTGCCCCTCGCCCGGGTGGAGGCCGCCCTCGACGCCCTCGAGGCCGCGAGAGGGGAGGGGAGCTTCCCCTTCGCGATGAACCTCATCCACAGCCCCTCCGAGCCCTCCATCGAGCAGGGCGCGGTCGACCTCTACCTGCGCCGCGGCGTGCGCCTGGTGGAGGCGTCGGCCTACCTGCGGCTGAACCTGCAGGTGGTGCGCTACCGCCTCAAGGGGCTGCACCGGGACGCCGCCGGCCGGGTCGTGGCCCCCAACAAGATCATCGCGAAGGTCTCCCGGGTCGAGGTCGCCGAGGGCTTCCTCGGGCCGGCCCCGGAGCGGCTCGTGAACGAGCTCTTGCGGCGCGGCGACATCAGCGCCGAGGAGGCCGAGCTCTCGCGGCACGTGCCGGTGGCCACGGACCTCACCGTCGAGGCGGACTCCGGCGGGCACACCGACAACCGGCCCCTGGTGACCCTCCTGCCGACCATGATCGCCCTGCGGGACCGGCTGCAGGCCGAGCATGGCTTCCCCGAGCCGGTGCGGATCGGCGCCGGCGGCGGCATCGCCACCCCCGCCTCGGCGGCCGCGGCCTTCGCGATGGGCGCCGCCTATCTGGTCGTCGGCTCGGTGAACCAGGCCTGCCGCGAGTCCGGGACCTCGGACCTGGTCCGGCAGCTCCTGGCCGAGACCCGGCAGGCCGACATCACGATGGCGCCGGCGGCGGACATGTTCGAGATGGGCGTGAAGGTGCAGGTGCTCAAGCGCGGCACCCTCTTCGCGCAGCGGGCGAACAAGCTCTACGAGCTCTACCGCAAGCACGAGAGCCTGGACGCCCTCCCGCCGAAGGAGCGCGAGGAGCTGGAGCGGAAGGTCTTCCGCCTCCCGCTCACCCAGGTCTGGGAGGAGACCCGGCGCTTCTTCGCCGAGCGCGACCCCTCCCAGCTCGAGCGCGCCGAGACCGACCCCAAGCACCAGCTGGCCCTGACCTTCCGCTGGTACCTGGGCCAGAGCTCCTTCTGGGCCAAGGCCGGCCTCGAGGAGCGGCGGGTGGACCTGCAGATCTGGTGCGGCCCCGCCATGGGCGCCTTCAACGAGTGGACCCGGGGGAGCTTCCTCGAGGCCGCCGCCGCCCGCGACGTCGTGACCGTCGCCCACAACCTCCTCCACGGGGCCGCCCTCCTCGCCCGCGTCCACGCGCTGGCGATCCAGGGGGTGCGCCTGCCGGCCGGCGCCGTGGACACCTCTCCGAAGACCCTCTCGCAGCTCGAGGAGCAGCTTTCGTGAAGCACCCCGTCGCCATCGTCGGAATCGGCTGCATCTTCCCGGACGCCCCGGACTTCGCCCGCTACTGGGCGAACATCAAGCGGGGCCACGACGCCATCCGCGAGATCCCCGAGGGCCACTGGCCCGTCGAGGACTACTTCCGCGACGCGCCGGCGCCGGACCTCACCTACGCGCGGCGCGGCGGCTTCATCCCGCCCACCGACTTCGATCCCCTCGCCTTCGGCATCGTGCCGGACAACCTCGAGGCCACGGACACGACCCAGCTCCTCGGGATGCTCGTCGCCCAGAAGGCCCTCGAGGACGCGGGCTTCGATCCGGCCGAGGAGGACACCGAGAAGGTGAGCGTGGTGCTGGGCGTCACCGGCACCCTGCCCCTGGTCATCCCCCTGGGCGCCCGGCTCGGGCACCCCATCTGGCGCAAGGCCCTGAAGGACGCGGGCGTCGAGGGCGAGCTCGCCGAGGACGTGGTGCAGCGGATCTCCGACGCCTACGTGCCCTGGAAGGAGAACTCCTTCCCCGGGCTGCTGGGCAACGTGGTGGCCGGCCGCATCGCCAACCGCCTCGACCTCCACGGCACCAACTGCGTGGTGGACGCGGCCTGCGCCTCGTCGCTCTCGGCGGCGCACCTCGCGGCGATGGAGCTGGAGAGCGGCCGGGCGGACCTGGTGGTCACCGGCGGCCTCGACACCTTCAACGACATCTTCATGTACATGTGCTTCAGCCAGACGCCGGCGCTCTCGCCCAGCGGCGACTCGCGGCCCTTCGACCGCGACGGCGACGGCACGATCCTCGGCGAGGGGCTGGGCATCGTGGTGCTCAAGCGCCTGGAGGACGCCGAGCGGGACGGCGACCGCATCTACGCCCTCATCAAGGCCGTGGGCTCGTCCAGCGACGGGCAGGGCCAGGCCATCTACGCGCCGAGCGCCGCGGGGCAGGCCCGCGCCCTGCGCAAGGCCTACTCGGCGGCCGGCGTCGGCCCCGAGACCGTGGAGCTCGTCGAGAGCCACGGCACCGGCACCAAGGTCGGCGACGCCATCGAGGCCACCGCGCTCTCCGAGGTCTTCCGGGAGGCCCGCGCCGAGGGGACCTGGTGCGCCCTGGGCTCGGTGAAGTCGCAGATCGGGCACACCAAGGCCGCCGCCGGCGCCGCCGGGCTCATCAAGGCCGCGCTGGCCCTCCACCACCGGGTGCTGCCGCCCACCATCAAGGTCGAGCAGCCCCTGGAGATGCTGGCCGCCGGCAAGACCCCCTTCTACGTGAACACCCAGCAGCGCCCCTGGCTGCCCGCGGCCGCCGGCCACCCGCGCCGGGCGGCGGTGAGCGCCCTGGGCTTCGGGGGCAGCAACTTCCACGTCGTCCTCGAGGAGTACCCCGACAGCCACCCGGGCATCGACTGGACGGGCACCGTGCAGATCGTGCCCTTCTCGGCGAGCAGCCGCGAGCAGCTCCTGGCCGCCCTCGACGGCTGGGAGAAGCTCTCCTGCTGGACCGACCGGCGGGTCTGGGCCGGCGCCCTGCGCGCCAGCTTCGATCCCGGCGCGCCCCTGCGCCTGGCCTTCGTCGCCAGCGCCGAGCCCGGGGACGACGAGGTCGATCTGGAGCGCGTGCGCCGCCACCTCGGGGACGAGAGCAAGACCAGCTTCACCACCCCCGACGGCGCCTGCTTCGAGGCGCGCGCGGGCGAGGCGCCCGGCCGCCTGGCCTTCCTCTTCCCGGGGCAGGGCGCCCAGTACCCCGGGATGCTGCGGGATCTGGCCTGCGCCTTCCCCCAGCTCCAGGAGAGCCTGGCCGCCGCCGACGCCGCCCTGGAGCTCGGCGGAGCGCGCCTCGTCGATCGCATCTACCCCCACTCGATCTTCGACGCCGAGGCCCGGGCCGAGTCGGTGGCGGCGCTGCGCGCCACCGAGGTCGCCCAGCCCGCCCTGGGCGCGGTGAGCCTGGGAGCCCTCGAGCTCCTGCGGCACTTCGGGCTCTCGCCCGACGCGGTGGCCGGCCACTCCTACGGCGAGCTGGTCGCGCTCACCGCCGCCGGCGTGATCGACCCGGCCGATCTGCCGGCCCTCTCGCGGCTGCGCGGCGAGCTGATGGCGGGGATGGCCGAGGGCGACGCGGGCACGATGCTCGCGGCCTCCTGCGAGCTGCCGAGGCTCGAGGCGATCCTCGCCGAGGCCGGCCTGGAGGTGGTCGTCGCCAACCGCAACACCCCCACCCAGAACGTCCTCTCGGGGAGCCGGAAGGCCATCGAGGCCGCCGAGGCCCTGCTGGTCACGAAGGAGATCCCCGTGACCCGGCTGGAGGTGGCCGCCGCCTTCCACAGCCCGCTGGTCGCGGGCGCCGAGGGTCCCCTGCGCGAGGCCCTCGATGGCCGCCCCTTCGGCGAGCCCGGCCTGCCGGTCTGGGCCAACACCACCGCGCGACCCTACCCCCCGGAGGCCGACGCGGCGCGGGCGCTCCTCGCCGGGCAGCTGGCCCGGCCGGTGGAGTTCTGCGCGACCCTCGAGGGCCTCCACGCCGAGGGCGTGCGCACCTTCGTCGAGGTGGGCCCGGGCGCCCGCCTCTCTGGCATGGTGCAGAAGACCCTGCAGGACCCGGACGTGCAGGCCCTCGCCCTCGACGCCTCCTCCGGGCGCCGCAACGGCCTGATCGATCTCGGCCGCCTCCTCGCCCGCCTCGCCGTGCTCGGCCACGAGCTCGAGCTCGAGCGCTGGGATCCCGAGGCCATCGGCTCCAAGCCCGAGGCGCCCGCACGCAAGGGGCCGAAGATGTCGGTGCCCCTCTCGGGCGTGAACTACGTGAGCCCGCGCCCCGCGCGTCCGCCGGCCACGCCTCGCCCCGTCTTGGCGCCGGCGACCGCCGCGCCCGCGCCCGCGCCGGCCGCGCTTCCCTCCTCCGCGCCCGTCGTCGGGACTTCGTCCCGCCCAACGGCGGCGCCCATCGCCTTCACCGAGCAGGTACGCCCGATGTCCGACGATCCCCGCCACGCCGCGCTCAACGCGAACCTCCAGGCGCTGCTGCAGATGCAGTCCCAGACCGCCGACCTCCACCGCCTCTTCCTCGAGGGGCAGGAGGCCGCCACCGCAACCTTCCGGGACCTGATCCTGCGCCAGCAGGGCCTGATCACCGGGCAGGCGGTGGAGCCGCTCGCCCTCTCCACCGGCCACGGCCTCCCGGCGCTGGCGGCGGTGGCCGCGCCGGCGATCGTGGCCGCCCCGCAGCCCGTGCCGGCGCCCGCGCTGGCGCCCGCCCCCGTGGCCCAGCCCGAGCCCGCGCTCACGGCCGTGGCCCCGGCGCCGGCTGCCGGCGTCGAGCTGGCCCCGGCCCTGCTGGAGATCGTCTCCGAGCGCACCGGCTACCCCGTCGAGGTCCTCGAGCTCGACATGGATCTCGACACCGATCTGGGCATCGACTCCATCAAGCGGGTGGAGATCCTCTCGGCCCTGCAGGCAAAGCTGCCCGGGCTGGCCGCGCCCGATCCCGAGGCCCTGGGCCAGCTGCGCACCCTGGGCGAGATCGTCGCCTTCATGCAGGACGCCCCGGCGCCCGCGCCCGCCGCCGCGCCCCTGGCGGGGGCCGCGCCCTCCGCGGCCGACCTGCCCGGCGACGGCTCGGTGATCTCCGCCGCGCTCCTCGAGGTGGTCTCGGAGAAGACCGGCTATCCGGTGGAGGTCCTCGAGCTGGACATGGACCTCGACACCGATCTGGGCATCGACTCCATCAAGCGGGTGGAGATCCTCTCGGCCCTCCAGGCCCGGCACCCCGAGCTGCCGGCCCCGGATCCCGAACAGCTCGCCGAGCTTCGCACCCTCGGCAGCATCGTCTCCTTCCTCTACGGCGCCGCCGAGGGGGTGCCCGCGGCCGCCCCGGCGCCCGCGGCGAAGGCCCCCGTCACCCCCGCGGCGCCCGCCGCCGCGCCGGCCGCCGGACCGCGGCCGCTCTACCGGGCCGAGCTGGCGAGCGCGCCCCTCGGCTCCGAGGCCGGAGCCCTGAGCCTCCCCGCGGGGACGGTGGTGCTCATCGATGGGGGCGACGCCCTGGGCGAGGCGCTGGCCCTGGCCCTGCGGGCGCGCGGCAGCGAGACCCTGCGCCTGGGCTGGCGCGAGGTGGAGGGGGCCGCCCTGCCCGGGCAGGTGGCCGGCCTCCTCCTCCTGCCGCCCCTCACCCTCGAGGCCGAGGCCGAGCTGGAGCTCTTCCAGGCGGCGCTGCGCGGCCTGCAGCGGGTCCGCCCCCTGCTCTCCACCGGCGCGCTCCTCTCCTCCCTCTCCCGGATGGACGGCCACCTCGGCCTCGCCGGGACGGCCTCCGCCGACGCCGTGACCGGCGGTGCCCTCGCGGGCCTGATCAAGACCGCCGGGCTGGAGTGGGAGGGCTGCCAGGCGCGGGTGCTCGATCTCGATCCCGAGCTGGCCGTCTCGGCCGGCGCGATCCTGGACGCGCTCCTCGCCGCCGGCCCGGTCGAGCGCGGCCTCTCGGCCGAGGGGCTGCGGGGCCTGGTCCTGCACGAGGCCGAGGTGCCCGCCGGCGGCCACCGCTTCGGGCGCGAGGATCGCGTGCTCCTCACCGGCGGCGCCCGGGGGGTCACCGCCGCCGCCGCCCTGGCGCTGGCCGAGGCCAGCCAGGCGACCCTCTTCCTCCTGGGCCGCAGCCCGGCCCCCGCGGCCGAGCCCGAGTGGCTCGCGGCCCTCGCCGACGAGGCCGCGATCAAGCGCGCCCTCCTCGAGCGGGGTGGCGGGCAGAGCGGCGCCCTCGCCGCCATCGAGCAGGAGTGCCAGGCCATCCTCCGCGACCGGGAGATCCGGGAGAACCTGCGGCGGATCGAGGCCGCGGGCTCGCGGGTGATCTACCGCTCGGTGGATCTGCGGGACGCGGCGGCCCTCGCGGCCGTCCTCGCCGAGCTCGGCGCCGAGCACGGCGCCCCCACCGCCGTCGTCCACGGCGCCGGCGTGCTGGCCGACGGCCACCTCGACGAGAAGCGCGCCGAGGGGCTGGCGGCCGTCGTCACCACCAAGCTCACCGGCTGGCGCAACCTGCGCGCCGCGCTGGAGGGCGCGCCCCTGAAGGCCCTGGTCTTCTTCTCCTCCACCACCGCGCGGGTGGGGCGCCGGGGCCAGGCGGACTACGCCCTGGCCAACGAGGCCCTCGACAAGCTCGCCCACGTGGAGCGGGCCGCCCGCCCCGGGACCCGCGTCGTCTCCATCGGCTGGGGGCCCTGGGAGGGCGGCATGGTCACCCCCTCCCTGGCCCGCCTCTTCGCCGCCGAGGGCGTGCCGCTGATCCCGCTGCCGGCGGGCGCGCGGCTGCTGGTCGACGAGCTGCAGGCGCCCCCCGAGGCCGCGGCGCAGACCGTGGTGCTCGGCGGCCCGGTCGACCAGCCGGGCCTCGCCCCCGCGCCCCGGAGCGCCGCCGCGCCGGCCGCCGGGGCCGAGCACCTGGCCTTCGAGATCGGCCTCGAGCCCGAGCGCCAGCCCTTCCTCTCCGACCACGTCATCGCCGGTCAGGCGGTGCTGCCCCTGGCCCTCTCGGCGGAGTGGCTGGCTCAGGCCGCGCTCCACGAGCAGCCCGGCCTCGAGCTGATCGGGATCGACGGGCTGCGCCTCTTCAAGGGCGTGCGCCTCGGCGCCGGCGAGCGCCGGGCGCTGGAGCTGCGCTTCGGTGCGGCGCGAGGCGAGGCGGGGCTGCTGCGCCTCCCCGCGCGCCTGCAGGAGCGGGGCGAGCGCCCCAACGTGCAGGCCGAGGTGCTGCTCGGCGACGCGGCGCAGCGGCAGGAGCCGCCCCGGCTCCTCACGCTGCCCGCCCGGCGGATCGCCTCGGGCCTCGCCGCCGAGCCCGCGGCGCTCTACCGCACCCTCTTCCACGGCAACGCCCTGCGCTGCCTCGAGTCCCTCGAGGCGCACACCGAGCAGCAGATCGTCGCCCGCATCCGCCGCGCGCCGCAGCCGGCCGAGTGGCTGGAGGCTCCGCTGCGCGGCAGCTGGCTCACCGATCCCCTGGCCCTCGACGCCGCCTTCCAGCTGGGCATCCTCTGGTCGGTGGCCGCCCGGGGCGAGCCCTGCCTGCCCGCCGCGGTCGCCACCTACCGCCAGAAGGTCAGCCGCTTCCCCGAGACGATGCTGCTCCTGGGCGAGGTCGAGTCCCTCGAGGGGCAGACCCTGAAGATGGCCTTCGACTGGCGCTCGATCGAGGGTGAGCTCCTGGCCTGGATGCGCGGCGCCGAGATGATCCTCGACCCGGCCCTCACCCGGGCCTTCGAGGAGCGGAGCCTCGCGCCCCGGACCGGCCCGGAAGTGCGGATCGAGCAGCGTTGAAGCGGGTGGATCCCATCGCGGTCGTCGGGCTCGGCGGCCGCTTCCCGGATGCGAGGGACGTCGCGGCGTTCTGGGAGCTCGTGCGCGCGGGGCGCTCGGCCGTGCGCGAGGTGCCCGCCGGGCGCTGGGTGATCCCTCCCGCGCGCGCGCTGGCCACGGAGGAGGGCGCGCAGCCCGACCGGGTCACCTCGGCGCGGGCCTGCTTCCTCGAGGACGAGCACCTCGAGCTCGAGGGCCTCGCGCTCTCCGACGAGCTCGTCGAGCTGCTGCCGGGCCTCGACCCGATGTTCCGGATCGGCCTCGCCGCCGCCCGGGACGCCTGGCTCGACTGCCGGCGCGAGGACCTCGACCCGCAGCGGGTCGACGTGGTGCTCGGCAACATCGCCCTGCCCACCGAGACCACCTCCCGCCTGGCCGTGGAGGTCCTCGGCGGAAAGCGGCGCCCGAGCGTCCACCCCCTCAACCGCTTCGTGGTGGGCCTCCCCGCCGGCCTCATCGCCCGGGCCCTCGGGCTCGGCGGCGATCAGCTGGCCCTCGACGCCGCCTGCGCCTCCTCGCTCTTCGCCGTGGCCCTCGCCTGCGAGCGCCTCTGGTCGCGCCGCGCCGACGCCGTCCTCGCCGGCGGCATCGGCCGCCCCGACTCCCTCTACACCCACATGGGCTTCTCCCAGCTGCGGGCCCTCTCGCCCGACGGCCGCTGCGCGCCCTTCGATCGCCGGGGCAACGGCCTGGTGATGGGGGAGGGCGCCGGCGTCTTCGTGCTCAAGCGCCTCGAGGACGCGCTGCGCGCCGGTGACCGCATCCGCGGGCTCATCCGCGGGGTGGGGCTCTCCAACGACACCGACGGCAAGCTCCTCTCGCCGAGCAGCGAGGGGCAGCTGCGCGCGATGCGGGCGGCGTACCGCCAGGCGGGCTGGTCGCCCTCCAGCGTCGAGCTCATCGAGTGCCACGCCACCGGCACCCCGGTGGGCGACGCCACCGAGCTGCGCTCCCTGCGCGCCCTCTGGGAGGACGCCGGGGGAGACGCGCGCCGCTGCATCATCGGCTCGGTGAAGTCGAACGTCGGCCACCTCCTCACCGGCGCCGGCGCCGCCGGGATGATGAAGGCCCTGCAGGCCCTCGAGCACCGCACCCTGCCGCCCACCGCGAACTTCGAGGAGGGCCTCGCCGATCTCGCCGACAGCCCCTTCGAGGTGCTGCGCCGGGCCGAGCCCTGGGCCGCGCCCATCGGCGGCGGCGCCCGCCGCGCGGCGGTGAGCGGCTTCGGCTTCGGCGGCACCAACGCCCACCTCCTCCTGGAGGAGTGGAGGGCCGAAGACGGCCCCGCCGCCGGCCTCGTCGCGCCGGCCCCCGCCCCCCGGGCGCGCCCGGCCGTCGCCATCGTCGGGCTGGGGGGCCGCTTCGGTCCCTGGGCCGGCCGCGAGGCGCTGACCGAGCGCCTCCTGGGGCTCGCGACCCCCGGCGAGCCGCCGGCGCCCGGCCCGCACGCCTGGGCGGACGAGGGGCTCGATCGACCCGGTCACTACCTCGAGGCCATCGAGGTGGCCTTCGGCGCCTTCCGCATCCCGCCCACCGAGCTCAAGGAGATGCTGCCGCAGCAGCTGCTGATGCTGGTGGCTGCGGCCGAGGCGCTCGCGCAGGCGGGCGGCCCGGGGGAGGAGGGCCTCACGACCGGCGCCTACCTCGGCATCGGCCTCGATCTGAACACGACCACCTACCACGCCCGGTGGGTGGCCCTCGAGCAGGGCGCCGAGGCCGCGGCGCGCGTCGGGCCTCCGCTGACGCCGGATCGGACGATGGGGGCGCTGGGCGGGATCGTCGCCAGCCGCATCGCCCGCGAGTTCGGGCTGGGCGGCCCCTGCTTCGTCCTCTCCAGCGAGGAGAGCAGCGCCCTCTCCGCGCTGGAGCTCGCCGTGCGCGCGCTGCAGCGAGGGGAGATCGATCGCGCGCTGGCCGGCGCCGTGGACCTCGCCGGCGACGTGCGCGTGCAGGCCCTGCCGCTGCCGGGGCAGGAGCCCGCGGTGGTGGGGGAGGGCGCGGGGGCCGTCGTGCTGCGCCGCCTCGAGGACGCGCTGGCCGCCGGCGAGGAGGTGCTCGCCGTCATCGAGGGCGTGGGCAGCGCCAGCGGGGGCGGGCTCCTGGAGGGCAGCCCCGAGCCCGAGACCTTCCTGCGCGCGGCCCGGCGGGCGCGCGCCGACGCCGCGGGGGACGAGGCGCTCCCCGTCGACCTCCTCGAGCTGGTCCGCGGGGGGGTGCCCACCCGCGCCCGGCAGGAGCTGATCGGCTGGCTGGAGGAGGGCCGGGATCGCGAGGGCGACGCGCTGACCCTCGTCCGGGCGAGCGAGCGGGTCGGGGAGAGCGGCGCCGCCTCCGGCATGGCCGGCCTGCTGCGCGCCGTCCTCTCCCTGCACCACCGCATCCTCCCGGCCGACGCCGAGGGCGCGGCCCGGCCCTGGCTCCGCGACGCGCAGGGGCCTCCCCGCCGCGCCGCGATCAGCGCGCACTCGGTGGACGGCAAGGTCGTCCACGTCCTGCTGCGCGAGGGCGAGCGCCGCTCGCCCACCCTCGAGCCGCGCCCCGCGACGCTGGCCCGGGAGACCCTCCTGCTCCTCTCCGCCGACGACCGGCCCTCCCTCGCGGCGGCCCTGCGCTCCCTGGCCGGCGAGCTCTCCCGGGAGCCGCTCCTCGAGGTCGCGCGCCGCGCCGCGGCCCGCCAGCAGGCCGAGCCCGGGCGCTTCGGGCTGGCGCTGGTGGCCCGCGACGGCGAGGAGGGGCACGGCCTGGCCACCCTGGCCCTCGCCGTCCTCGAGGATCCCTCGCGCAGCGAGGCCGCCCTCGAGAGCGAGCTGATGCTCGGCAGCCGCGGGCGGATCACCTGCACCTTCTCCCCCCTGGGCGGCGACCCCGAGGCCCTCGCCTTCGTCTACCCGGGCTCGGGCAACCACTTCCCGGGGATGGGCCGCTGGGCCGGGCTGCGCTGGCCCCACCTCCTCGAGCCCGCCGCGGGCGAGGACGCGGCGAAGGCCGGCGGGATCAAGGGGCAGCTGCAGCCCCGCCTCTCCTGGCAGACCGAGCTGGCCGGGATGAACGCCGATCCGGCGGGGCTGATCCGCGCGCAGGTCGCCCTCGGGATCGCCCTGACCCGGCTGGTCGAGGGCTTCGGGCTGCGCCCCCGCCACGCCCTGGGCTACAGCCTGGGAGAGACCGCCGCCCTCTTCTCCCTCGGGGCCTGGACCGACCGCGCCGAGATGGCCCGGCGGATGCGGGAGACCCCGCTCTTCGTCGACCAGCTCTGCGGCGCGAACCTCGCGGCCCGCGAGCTCCTCGGCGAGCGCGAGCCCCTCGAGTGGGCGATGGCCGTCGTGCAGCGCGACCCCCTCTCCCTCAAGCTGCGCCTCGTGGACGAGGAGCGGGTCTTCCTCCTCATCGTCAACACCCCCGAGGAGTGCGTGATCGGCGGTGAGGCCCGGGCCGTCGCGGCCTTCGCCGGCCGGGAGGGCCTCGAGCTCCACCCCGTCGAGGGCGTGACCACCGTCCACTGTCCGGTGGTGCAGCCGGTGGGATCGGCCTACCGTGACCTGCACCTCCTGCCGACGACGCCGCCCGAGGGCGTGACCTTCTACAGCGGCGCCCGGGGCGAGCCCTACCGCGTCGATCGCGAGAGCGCCGCGGACGCCATCCTGGCCCAGGCTCTCGAGGGCATCGACTTCGCCGCCACGGTGGAGAGCGCCCACGCCGGAGGGGCGCGGCTCTTCCTGGAGATCGGACCGGGGGGCTCCTGCACCCGGATGATCTCCCGCACCCTCGCGGATCGGCCGCACGCCGCGGTGGCGCTCCACGTCGCCGGCCAGGATCCCGAGCGGACCCTGCTGCGGGCGCTGGCCCTGCTCCACGTGCACCGCGTGCCGCTGGATCTCTCTCCCCTCTTCGAGGGGCGGAGCGCGCCGCCGGTGAAGGACGAGCGCCCGGGGATGACCCTGAAGGTGGGTCTGGGGCCGATCGCAAGGGAGAAGACGGGGACGGAGACGGGGACGGAAAGGGCGAGGACTCCGATCGTCACGGAGATTCCGATGGCGACGGACGAGCCCCTGCCGCGCACGCGCACGAGCACCCGCACGCGCACGGTCGTTCCCGTCGAGCCCGCGCCACCGCCCCCGGTCCCGATGGCGTCCCCGGCCCCGTGGCCGGCCGCGCCGATGGATCCCATGCTCGCCGCCCTCGCCGACGCGGCGGCGCGCCGGGCGGAGGCCCACCGCTTCTTCCTCGCGAGCAGTCAGGCGAACCTCCAGGCCCTCGGCCAGGGCTTCGCCCAGCTCGCCGGATCCGGGGACGTACACGTACACGTACACGAACACGTCCACGGTCTCTCCCGGGTCGAGCCGGAGCAGCCCTCTCCCCGGGCTCCGCACCCGCTCTCGAGCGAGGTCCCCCGCAGCCTCGATCACGATCAGTGCATCCAGTTCGCCGTCGGCAAGATCGGCGAGGTCCTCGGCGCCCGCTTCGCCCACGTCGACGCCCACCCCACCCGGGTCCGCCTCCCTGAGGGACCCCTGATGCTGGTCGATCGGATCCCCCTCATCGAGGGTGAGCCGAACTCGATGCGGCCGGGGAGGGTGCTCACCGAGCACACCGTCCACCCGGGGCGCTGGTACCTCGACGCCGGCCGGATCCCCACCGGGGTCTGCGTCGAGTCGGGGCAGGCCGACCTCTTCCTCTCGGGCTGGCTGGGCATCGACAGCGAGACGAGGGGAGAGGCGGTCTATCGCCTCCTCGACGCCAAGGTGACCTTCCACCGGGGCCTTCCGCGCTCCGGCGAGACGATCCTCCACGACATCCGCATCCTCGAGTTCTTCCAGCAGGCGGGCAGCTGGTTCTTCCGCTTCGAGTACGACTCGACCATCGAGGGCGAGCCGGTCCTGACGATGCGCGACGGCCTCGCGGGCTTCTTCACCGACGCCGCCCTCGCGGCGGGCGAGGGGCTGAAGGCCTCCCGCCTGGACCTGGAGCAGCGCCGGCCCCGGCCGGCCCCCGAGCTGCCCGCCGCCGCGCCTCCGATCCGGGGCGAGGCCTGGGACGGGGCCGCCCTCGACGCCCTCGAGCGGGGCGACCTCGGGGCCGCCTTCGGCGGCGCCTTCGCCTCCCTCGGCCTGCGCGCGCCGACCCGGCTGCCCGGCGGTAAGCTGCGCCTGGTCGACGCCATCACCGAGGCCGACGAGTCCGGTGGGTGGTACGGGCGCGGCCGGATCGTCGCCACCCGCGCCATCCACCCCGACGACTGGTTCCTCACCTGCCACTTCGTGGACGACCAGGTGATGCCCGGCACCCTGATGTACGAGAGCGCCCTGCAGGCCCTGCGGGTCTTCCTGATGCGCAAGGGCTGGGTGGGCGAGCAGGGCGCGGTGGTCTTCGAGCCGGTGCCCGGCGTGCAGAGCGTGCTCAAGTGCCGGGGGCAGGTCGTCGCCAGCACCCGCGAGGCCACCTACGAGGTGCAGGTGAAGGAGCTCGCCGTCGAGCCCGGCCGCCCGCCCCACGCCCTGGCCGACGTGATCATGTACGCCGACGGCCGGCCCATCGTGGAGATCGTCGATATGTCGCTGCAGGCCACCGGCCTCGACCGGGACGCCCTAGTGGCGCTCTGGGGCGCCCACCCGGCCGAGCCGGCGACCCTCTACGGACCCGAGCAGATCCGCGCCTACGCCGAGGGCCGCCCCTCCGAGGGCTTCGGCGAGCCCTACCGGATCTTCGACGAGGAGCGCCGCATCGCCCGCCTGCCCCGCGACCCCTACCTCTTCATGGACCGGGTCACCCGGGTGAAGGGGGCGCCCTTCGTCTTCGAGAAGGGCGCCGAGGTCGACGCCGAGGTCGCGGTGGATCCGGCGGCCTGGTACTTCCGCGACGGCCGCCAACCCACCCTGCCCTTCGCGGTGCTCCTGGAGATCGCCCTGCAGCCCTGCGGCTGGCTGGCGGCCTACGTGGGCTCGGCGCTGCAGAGCGCGACCGACCTGCACTTCCGCAACCTCGGCGGCGAGGCCCGCCACCACCGGCTCGTCACCGCCGAGACCGGGCTGCTCTACACCCGCACCCGCCTCACCGATCTCTCGAAGTCGGGGGACACGATCATCCAGCACTTCGCCTTCGAGGTGCTCGATGCCCAGGGGCCGGTCTACACCGGCACCACCTACTTCGGCTTCTTCACCGGCGCGGCCCTCGCCAACCAGGTCGGGCTGCGCGGCAAGTCGCTCCACGATCTCTCGGCGCTCCCCGCCGCCGCCTCGTCCGCGCTCGACGGGCCGGGCCTGCCGGTCGGGATGCTGCGGATGATGGACGCCGTCGATCACCTCTCCCGCGAGGGCGGCCCCCACGGGCACGGCGGGGTGCAGGGGAGCAAGACCATCGATCCCGCCGAGTGGTTCTTCCAGGCGCACTTCTACCAGGACCCGGTCTGGCCCGGCTCGCTGGGCATCGAGGCCTTCCTCCAGCTCCTGATGGCCGCCGGGGCCGAGCGCTGGGGCGCCCGCCGCTTCACGCCCGTGCTCGGCGCGGATCACCGCTGGAGCTACCGCGGCCAGGTCATCCCCGCCGACCAGAAGGTCATCGTCCAGACCGTGCCGACGGCGATCGACGACACCACCCGAACCATGAAGGCCGACGGCTTCCTGGCGGTGGACGGCCGCCTGATCTACGAGATGAAGGACTTCGCCCTCCGCTGCGATCCCGAGGAGACCCCATGAGGTACGAGCGGGTCTTCCTCGACACCCTGGCCTTCGAGCTGGCGCCGATGGTGGTGAGCACCGCCGAGCTGGAGGACCGCCTGGCGCCGGCCTTCCGGCGCCTCCACATCCAGCCCGGGCAGGTCGAGGCCCTCACCGGCATCCGCGAGCGCCGCTTCTGGGCGCCGGGCACGAAGGTCAGCGAGGGCGCCATCAAGGCCGCCCGCCGGGCGCTGGCCGACTCGCCGGTGAGCCCGGAGGACCTCGGGGCCCTGATCTTCGCCGGCGTCTGCCGGGACGAGTACGAGCCGGCGACCGCCACCCACGTCGCCGCCGAGATCGGCGTGCACCCCCGGGCGATGGTCTACGACCTCTCCAACGCCTGCCTCGGCGTGCTCAACGGCATCCTCGACCTGGCCAACCGGATCGAGCTCGGCCAGATCCGCGCCGGGATGGTGGTCTCCTGCGAGTCCGCCCGGGAGATCGTCGACGAGATGATCTCCGCGATGCTGGCGCAGGAGGACCCCGACCTCGTCGTCCCCGGTGAGGTCGAGAAGTCTCTCGACGCCTTCCGGCTCGGACTGGCGACCCTCACCGGCGGCTCGGGCGCCATCGCGGTGATCGTCACCGACGGCTCCTTCGCGCCGAAGCGGCGGCGGCTGGTCGGCGGCGTGAACCGCAACGCGCCGGAGCACCACCTGCTCTGCCGCTGGGGCGTGGAGAAGATCGACGCCGAGACCTACCGCCCCTACATGCGCACCGACTCGGTGAAGGTGCTCGAGCACGGGGTGGCCCTCGGGCGGGAGACCTTCCGCGACTTCCTGGCCGAGCTCTCCTGGACCCAGGAGGCCATCGACCGGGTCATCTGCCACCAGGTGGGCGCGGCGCACCAGGCGCAGATCCTCAAGACCCTGGAGATCCCGCCCGAGAAGGACTTCGCCACCTACGGGCACCTCGGGAACATGGGCACCGTCGCCCTGCCCGCGGCGGCGGCCCTCGCCGAGCGGCGGGGCTTCCTCGCCCCCGGTCAGCGGGTGGCCTTCCTGGGCATCGGCTCCGGCCTCAACTGCACCATGCTGGGGATCGAGTGGTGAGAGACTACCCCTTCGAGTCGAACTTCCTTCCCCGCCCCGGCGGCCGCCTCCACTACCTCGACGAGGGGCCGAAGGACGCGCCGCCGGTGCTGATGGTCCACGGTAACCCGACCTGGTCCTACTACTACCGGCACCTGGTGCTCGCCCTGCGCGAGAGCCACCGGGTGATCGTGCCCGACCACCTCGGCTGCGGGCTCTCGGACAAGCCGGCCGAGGGCGAGTACCCCTTCACCCTCGAGGCGCGCATCGCCGACCTCGAGGCGCTGATGGAGCAGCTCGAGCCCCTGCGGCCGGTGAAGCTCGTCGTCCACGACTGGGGTGGGATGATCGGCAGCGGCTGGGCCACCCGCCACCCCGAGCGGGTGGAGCGGCTGGTCGTGCTCAACACCGCCGCCTTCCACCGGCCGGCGGGCAAGGCCATCCCCTGGCAGCTGAAGCTGGTGCGGGAGACCCCCTTCGGCGGCCTGCTGGTGCGGGGCTTCAACGCCTTCGCCCGCGGGGCCGTGCGCTCCTGCGTCACCGAGACGACCCTCGACGCCGAGACCCGGGAGGCCTACCTCGCCCCCTACGGCTCCTGGCAGGACCGCCTGGCGGTGCTGCGCTTCGTCGAGGACATCCCGCTGAAGCGCTCGCACCCCTCCTACGACACGGTGACCGAGGTCGAGGCGCGCCTGCCGGCGCTGCTGGAGAAGCCGATGCGGATCTACTGGGGGATGCGGGACTTCGTCTTCGACGGCGACTACCTGGCCGAGTGGGAGCGCCGCTTCCCCCGCGCCGAGGTCCACCGCTTCGAGGCGGCGGGCCACTACGTCCTCGAGGACCGGCGCGAGGCCATCGTCGCGGGCGTGAGGGAGTTCTTCGGGGCCGGCGCGCCGGCAGTGCAGGAGGCCACCTCGTGAACGTCCGCATCCTCAAGTTCCCGAAGTTCCCCAGCCCCAACGTCGCCAGCCACCTGCCGCGGATGGCGGCCATCCAGCCGGAGCGGGTGGCGGTGGCGGTGGCCCGCGGCCGGGCGGTGGACGGCTCGCGCCGCTACGATCGGCTGACCTTCGCCGAGCTAGACGACGAGTGCGACCGGCTGGCCTGGGGGCTGCAGGCCGTGGGCCTCTCGCGGGGGCAGCGGGTGGTGCTGATGGTCCCGCCCAGCCTGGAGTTCTTCACCCTCACCTTCGCCCTCTTCAAGATCGGCGCGGTGCCGGTGCTGGTCGATCCGGGCATGGGCCTGCCCTCCCTGAAGAAGTGCCTGGAGGAGGCCGAGCCCCGCGCCTTCATCGGCACGACCAAGGCCCACCTCGCGCGGACCCTCTTCGGCTGGGCCCCCGGCGCCGACCGCCTCGTCACCGTCGGGCCCCGCCTCTTCTGGGGCGGCAAGACCCTGGAGCAGGTGCGGGCCGCCGGGCGGGCCCTTCCCCATCAGGTCGCCGACGTGGAGCCCTCCGAGACCGCGGCGATCCTCTTCACCAGCGGCAGCACCGGTGTCCCCAAGGGCGCCGTCTACCGCCACGAGGTCTTCGCCGCTCAGGTCGAGATGCTCCGCAGCCTCTACGGCATCCGGCCCGGCGAGATGGATCTGGCCACCTTCCCCCTCTTCGCCCTCTTCGGTCCGGCGCTGGGGATGAGCGCCATCGTCCCGGAGATGGACGCCTCGAAGCCGGGCTCGGCCGATCCCGAGAAGCTGGTCGCGGCCATCGAGGACTTCGGCTGCACCAACATGTTCGGCTCTCCGGCGCTGGTGGATCGCCTCTCCCGCCACGGCGAGCGCCTGGGGTTGAAGCTGCCGACCCTGAAGCGCGTGCTCTCGGCCGGCGCCCCCGTCCGCGGCGAGGTGCTGGCCCGGATGCAGGGGCTGCTCTCCGAGGGCGCCCAGGTCTTCACCCCCTACGGCGCGACCGAGGTCCTGCCGGTCTGCTCCATCGGCTCCGACGAGCTGCAGGCCACCCTCGAGGCGACGGGGGAGGGCGCCGGGGTCTGCGTCGGGCGGCCCGCCGAGGGCAACGAGCTGAAGATCATCCGCATCGACGACGGCCCCATCGAGCGCTGGAGCGACGAGCTGGAGCTGCCGGCGGGCGAGATCGGCGAGATCGTGGTGCGCGGCCCCACCGTCACCCACGCCTACCACGGGCGCCCGGAGTCCACGGCGCTGGCGAAGATCAGCGACGGCGCGCGCGAATCGCGCTACCCGATCTGGCACCGGATGGGCGACCTCGGCCGCCTCGACGAGGAGGGGCGGCTCTGGTTCCAGGGCCGCAAGGCCCACCGGGTCGTGCTCCCCGGGGGCACGCTCTTCACCGTGCCCTGCGAGCGGGTCTTCGACACCCACCCCGCGGTGCGCCGCACGGCCCTGGTCGGCATCGAGCGCGAGGGCGCGCGGCAGCCGGTGATCTGCGTCGAGCTCGAGCCGGGGATCGGCCGCGGGCAGCACGCGCGGATCACCGCCGAGCTGCGCCGGCTGGGCGCGTGGCGCGCGCACACCCGAAAGATCGAGCGCTTCCTCTTCCACCCGGGCTTCCCGGTGGACGTGCGCCACAACGCGAAGATCTTCCGGGAGAAGCTCGCCCTCTGGGCTCAGGAGGTCGCGCCTTGAGGGTCCTGGTCACCGGCGGCGGTGGCTTCATCGGCGGCGGCCTGGCCCGGCGCCTGGCGGAGGCCGGCGAGGCCGTCCGCACCTTCTCGCGGGGCGACTACCCGGAGCTGGCCCGGCTCGGCGTCGAGCAGCACCGGGGCGACCTCGGAGATCCCGAGGCGGTGGCGCGGGCGGTGGAGGGCTGCGAGCTGGTCTTCCACGTCGGCGCCAAGGCCGGGGTCTGGGGCGCGGCCGAGGACTTCCACCGCGCCAACGTCCTGGGCACCCGCAACGTCCTCGACGCCTGCCGGCGCCACGGCGTGCGCAGGCTGGTCTTCACCTCCTCGCCCAGCGTGGTCTTCGACGGCGGTGACCTCGAGGGCATCGACGAGTCGCAGCCCTACCCCGAGCGCTATCCCTCGCCCTATCCCGAGACCAAGGCCATCTCCGAGCGCGAGGTCCGCGCGGCGGCCAGCGAGGGGCTGATGACCGTCTCCCTGCGGCCCCACTCGGTCTGGGGGCCGGGGGATCCCCACTTCGTCCCTCGCATCGTCGAGCGGGCGCGGGCGGGGCAGCTGCGGCAGATCGGCGACGACACCAAGCTGGTCGACAGCACCTACATCGACAACGTGGTCGACGCGCACCTGCTGGCGGCCGAGAAGCTCGGCCCCGAGCTCAACGGCAGGGTCTACTTCGTGAGTAACGGCGAGCCGCGGCCCACCTGGCAGCTCATCAACGCCATCGCCGTGGCCGCGGGCGCGCCGCCCATCGAGAAGAGGGTCCCCCGGGGCCTGGCCTACGCGGCCGGCTCGGTGGTGGAGGGGATCTGGAAGACCTTCGGGATCGCCTCCGAGCCGCGGATGACCCGCTTCCTGGTGAAGGAGCTGACCACCGCCCACTGGTTCGATCTGAGCGCGATCCGCCGGGATCTGGGCTATTCGCCGCGGATCAGCATCGACGAGGGGCTCCGGCGACTCTCCGTCTCGACCGATCGGTCCTCGACCCGATAGATAGGGCCGATGGGTGATTGGACGGGTGGTTTCAGGGGGCCTCGTGCGGGCCTGTTCGTTCTCTGCGTGCTCCTGGCTCTGCCGGCGAGCGCCCTCGCCGAGGCGGTGAAGGGGGAGGAAGAGGCGCCGCTGCCCTCGCTGGGCTTCCTCGGGATGACCGCCGGCGCGGGCGTCGAGGAGGACCAGACCAAGGCGGTGGCCGACTACATCCAGACCGATCTGGTGGCCATCGGCGCCTACCGGGTCATGGGGCAGAGCGAGATCCAGGCCCTCCTCGATCTCGAGTCGAAGAAGCAGCTCATGGGCTGCGGGGAGGCCAGCTGCATCGCCGAGATCGCCGGCGCCCTCGGCACCGATCGCGCGCTCACCGGCACCCTGGCCCGGCTCGGCGAGTCGGTGATCCTCAACCTCTCCCTCCTCGACGTGGACGACGCCAAGGTCATCCTGCGGGCGGGCCGCCGGGTCGAGGGGGCGGGCACCCTGGAGAAGCTCCTCGATCAGGTCCGCTCGCTCCTGCTGGAGCTGGTGGACGCCGACCCCGAGGCCGAGGCGAGGAACCGCCTCGCCGCCGGGGCGAGCACCCGCCTGATCATGGATCTCGGGCTGCGCCTCGACGGGGATCTCCTGGCCGCCGCCGACCTGCGTCCCATCCCCGGCCTCACCTTCTCCCTGGGCACCCAGCGCGCCGCGGGCGAGGTGACCCTCCTCTGGGTGCCCTCCAGCGGGCTCGCGCCCGGCGGGGTCGAGCGGCCCTTCGTGCTGCGGCTCCAGGGGCGCTACCAGTTCCGGCCGGCCTCCCGGATCCAGCCCTTCGCCGCGGGCGGCGTGGTCCTGGCCATCCCGGACCTGGCCCTGCGGGCCGCCTTCGGGGCCCGCTTCGCCCTGGGCAGCCGCTTCTACGCCCTGACCGAGCTCGCCTTCGAGCGCTTCCTCGTCCAGGAGTCGCCCGAGCTCTTCGACCCCAACGCCTTCGTCTTCGGGGCCGGCTTCGGAGTCAGCCTGTGATCGCCTCTCGTCGCTCCCACCTCCTCGCCGCACTCCTGGCGCTCCTCGCTCCGCTTCCCGCCGCGGCCCAGGCCGCCCTGGAGTGGTCCGATCTGCCGAACGCTCCCTTCTCCGTGTCCAACACGGCCCGCAGCTTCACGGCGACCGGGCTGGCCGACGGCCGGGTGATGATCTTCGGCCCCACCCCGGGCCTGCTCGATCCGGACACCGGGGAGTGGACCCTGCTGTCGCCGACCTACCGGCGGTGGAACCACGACGCGATCCTCCTCCCGGACGGCCGGGTGCTCCTGACCGGCGGGATGGAGACCGGCAGCGGGGCCTGGCTGAACACCGACGAGCTCTGGGCTCCGGAGGACGGGAGCTGGTCCCTGGCGACCGGCTGGCGACCGCGGGTCGACTCCGCCACGGTGCTCCTGAACGACGGCCGGGCCCTCGCCGTGGGGGGGAAGTACGGCATCGGCGCCGCCCAGTCCCCCATCGCCTCCAGCGCGCTCTTCGATCCGGGCACGGACAGCTGGTCCGGGTCGCTCCCGCTGGAGACGGCGCGGCAGTGGCACGGGCTCACCCGGCTGCTGGACGGCCGGGTGCTGGTCGCCGGCGGCTACACCTCCTCGGACGCCTGGGGAGAGGTCTTCGATCCGGCGACGGAGCTCTGGTCCCGGAGCGCCGAGGGGCCCACCGCGATCTTGAGCGCCAGCTCCGCGATCCTCCTCGCCGATGGACGAGCCCTGCTGCCCTCGCAGGACCCGCCCCTGATCTACGATCCGGTCGCCGAGACGATGACCGGCGCGGGGGTCCCGGACATGGCCCCCTCCCATGCGACGGTGTTGCTCCCCGACGACCGCGTCCTGGACCTCTGGCGGAGTGGTGCTGCGCTGGGGAGCCAGACCGCCGAGGAGCTCTACACCCTGGACGAGGCGACCTGGAGCTGGGTGTCGCTGGGACCGAAGCCCTGGACGGCGACCATTCAGGTTCCGGTGCTGCTGCCCGACGGCCGGGTGCTGCTCCTGGGGCCCGATCCCGTCCCCGCGCGGCTGCGCGCCGCGCTCCTCACCGCCCGGGTAGGGGACGCCACCTCGGGAGGGGCGCTGCCGGCCGCCGTGGAGGGGGCGGTGGCGCTGCGCCTGCCCGACGGGCGAGCGCTGCTGGTGGGCGGCCGCGGCGCGGGGGCGGCCGCGACGGACGCCTCCTTCGTCCAGGAGGCGGACGGTAGCTGGAGCCACCTGGGATCGCTCGTCCAGGCCCGGGACCGGCACGCCGCCAGCCTGACCTTCGACGGCAGCGCGCTGGTCACCGGCGGGCGGGACGCCGGCGGCGCCCTGGCCTCGGTCGAGCGGCTCACGGCCGGCGGCGCGGTCTGGAGCGGGGTCAGCCCCCTCGCGGTCGCCCGAGAGGCCCACGCGCAGGTGACGCTGCCGGATCGCTCCGTGCTGGTGGCCGGGGGTCAGGGTGCGGGTGGCGCCGCCCTGTCCAGCACCGAGCGCTACGACGCCGCGAGCGATCTCTGGACCGCCAGCGGCGCGCAGGGGAGCGCCCGCTACCGCCACACCCTCACCCTCCTGCGGGACGGGCGGGTGCTCGCGGTGGGCGGCCTCGACGACGTGGGGCACCTGCGCAGCACCGAGCTCTACGATCCCGCCACCGGCACCTGGAGCCCGGCCGGGGATCTCGCCGCGCCCCGGGCCCGCCACGCGGCCCTCCTGCTGGTCACCGGCGAGGTGCTGGTGGTCGGGGGCACCGACGCCAGCTCGCCCCTGGCCACCGCCGAGCTCTTCGATCCGGTCACCGCCACCTGGAGCAGCGCCGGCACCATGAGCTCCGCCCGGGTGGACCACGCCGCGGCGCTCCTGCCCGACGGCCGGGTGCTCGTGGCGGGGGGCTTCGACGGCACCACGACCCTGGCCGACGCCGAGGTGTGGTCGCCCGCGGAGAAGGCCTGGACCGCGACCGCGGCGCTGGGCGGGGCGCGGAGCCGCGCCGTGGCCATCCCCGGGCGGCGCTCCGGGATCGAGCTGCTCGGCGGCCTGGACGCGAGCGGCCTGCCGCTGGCCGGCACGCTCCACCTCTCCGACTTCCCCGGCCGGACCAGCGGCCGCAGGCCCACCCCCACGCTGGCGGCCGCCGGCGTCATCGGCGGCGATCTGATCCTCGAGGGCACGGGGCTGCGTGGCGCCCACCCCGGGGCGGGCGCCGCCCCGGGCGTCTTCTCGGGCAACGATCACCCGGTGGTCAGCCTGATGGGCCCGGGCGTGGGGCGCCGCTTCCTCCTGACCCGCTCCGAAGGCGCCACCCGCGCGGTGGCCTCCCTGCCGGCCGATCTCCTGCCGGGCTGGTACGAGGCCCGGGTCCACGTGGGGGGGATCGCCAGCGAGGTCCTCCTCGTGCGGGTGAACGACCGGAGCGACGAGCCCCTCGCCCTGGGCTTCACCTCCGCGCCTCACGCGCTGGTCGCCGGGAGCTGCTCCCCGGCCATCACCTTCGAGGTGCGGGACGCCACCGGCCCGACCACCCTCGTCGAGGCGCTCGTCGTGATCCCGGAGAGCGATCAGCCCTCCGAGACCGGCCTCTTCGCGGACGCGGCCTGCACCCAGCCCCTCAGTCAGCTCGAGCTGGCGGCCGGCGCCACGGGCGGCACCTTCCACGTCCGGGCGACCACCGCGGGAGACCTGCGCCTCCGCCTCTACGCACCGGGGCTCCGGGGGGCCGAGCAGACCCACGCCGTCGCGCCGGCCCTCCCGAGCGCGCTGCGCTTCGTCGGTCTGCCGGCGACCTCCCCGGTGGGGAGCTGCGCGGGTCCCGTGGAGCTGCGCACCGAGGACGCCAACGGCAACGCCTCCCTGCTCGCCGCGGACACCGTCTTGAGCCTCAGCGCGACCCCGGCGGGCGCGGTGCTCTTCTACGCCGATCCGGGCTGCACCGCGGCCCTGGGCTCGAGCCTGACGATCCTGGAGGCGCGGGATCGCACGACCCTCTACCTGGTGGGCCAGACCGAGGTCACCGTCGATCTCGCGGCCGCCGCCGCGGGCTTCACCCCGGCGAGCGGGCAGGTGAGTGTCCTCTCCTCCGACATCCCGGTGGCGCTGGGGATGGTCTCCCCGCCCCGCAGCGTCGTGGCCGGCACCTGCTCTCCAGCGGTGACCGTCCGGGCCGAGACCTTCGACGGCCGCAACCCCACCGTCGGCGCCGACCTCCCGCTGGCGATCACCGCTGACTCGCCCACGCTGGCTCTCTTCGCCGACGCGGCCTGCACGGTCCCCCTGAGCGCGCCGGCGATCACCGCGGGAAGCGTCTCCCTCGACCTCCACTTCCTGGACGTCGTGGCCGGCAGCCCGACCCTGAGCTTCGCCGCCGCGGGCCTCGCGCCCACCGCGCAGCAGCAGACCGTCACTCCGGCGGCGGCCGCTCGCCTCGTCTTCGTCGCCCTGCAGAGCACGACCGAGGCCGGCACCCCGCTGGGCTTCGCCCTCGAGGCCCGCGACGCCTACGAGAACGTGGTGCCCACCTACGCCGGCACCGTCACCTTCTCGGTGAGCGGCGATCCCCTGGCCTCGCTGCCGGGGGACGAGACCTTCACCGGCGTCGAGGGCGGCTCGGCCCTGATCGGCGACCAGGGGGATCCCCTGATCCTGCGCACGGCGGGCACCCAGGTCGTGGAGGCCAGCGACGGCAGCATCACGGGACAGCAGAGCGTGCTGGTGAACCCGGCGCCGGCGCACCGGGTGGCGATCACCGGCGCGGCGAGCGCCGACGTGCTGCAGCTCGTCCCCCTGGGCCTCCAGCTGGTCGACGCCTTCGGCAACGACCGGCCCGAGGTCCTGCCCCTCACCGTCGAGGTCCGCGACAGCACGGCGGTGGTGATCGCCAGCACCACCCTCGACGGCGCGATCCCGCCGGGGCGCACCCTGGCCGGGGACACCGACGCGAGCGGCGGCGCCCGCGTGGACGTCCTCTCCACCGCGGCGACCAGCGCCCGGGTCTGCGCCGGGGGAACCCTCCCGGGCGGCGAGACCTGCCACGCGCTCCTCTTCGGCTCGGACGCGGCGGACCACGTGGCCCTGCTGCCGGACGCCACCAGCACGGCGGCGGGGACCACCCTCGGCGTCGAGCTGCGCCTCCTCGACTTCCTCGGCAACGCGGTGGCGGTCGACGCCACCCTCGAGCTCGCGGTCGACGGCGAGGCCCACTTCGTCTCCTCCGGGACCGCCACCGAGACGGTCAGCGTCACCGCCGGCGCGGCCCGGGTCGAGCTCTCCGGAGAGCGGGCGGAGACGGTGACGGTCACCGTCGTCACGGCCGTCGACCCCGGCGGCGCCCTGCCCGAGGTGGTCCCCCACGAGAGCGCCGAGCTGACCTTCGTGCCGGCGGCGGCCAGCGGGGTCCTCCTCGCCGCGGACGACGGCCTCGCCGAGGCCTGCGAGAGCGAGACGATCACGATCCAGGTGGTCGACGCCTTCGGCAACGCCGCGCCGGAGGTGGCCACCCTGCGGATGGGGGTCCGCGCCGCCTCCGGGGCGCCGGTCATCCTGGTGACCTCCCTCGCCGGGGCGAGCGCTGGCGGCAGCGAGGTCACCGGCGACACCGACGCCAGCGGCCAGGCCACGCTCACCGTCAGCCTCGACACCGCCGACGCCCTCGAGGTGCTTCGCCTCACCGGCGGGAGCCTCCCGGCCGATCCCACCACCGAGCCCGTCCTCGGGGTGAGCTTCGGGGTGGGCGCCGCCGATCCGATGGCCTCGACCCTCCAGGCCTCGGGCAGCGAGGTCTTCGCCGGCAGCGGCCAGGTCACCCTCACGGTGGCGCCCCACGACGACTGCGGGGTCTCCCTGGGGCGGGGCCAGCTCGTCGAGCTCTTCGCCAGCTACGGCGCCCTCGAGCCCGTGGTGGACCTCGGCGACGGCACCTACCAGGCGGCCTTCCGTACGGCGGTGGGCGAGTGCCCGGCCGCCGCCGCCGAGATCACCGCCCGGGTCAACGGCGTGGTGCTCTCGGGCAGCGCCTCGATCGACGCCACCTGCCTGCCCCTCGACCCCGGCTCGGCGGTCACCGTCGAGACCACCGGCGTGCGCGCCTGCGCGAGCCAGGGGGAGTGGGCCCGGCTCCACGTCGATCCGCGGGACCAGGGCGGCGCGCCCCTGCCCGCCGGCCAGGAGGTGACCGTGGACGTGAGCCCGCCGCACCTGGTGGCGGGCGCGGTGCGCGAGCTCACCGGCCCCGGCGGCGCGCCCCTCTACGAGGTCGAGGTGGGCTCCGAGCGCTGCGGCGTCCAGGCCGTCCCCCTGCGGGTGGGCGGGGTGCTCCTCGACGAGCAGCCCCTCGTCGACTTCGCCTGCCCGGCGGTCGACCCGGCGGCCATCACCCTGGTGGCGACGCCGAGCAGCCTCGCCGCGGACGGGTCCACCCGGGCCGAGCTGGTGCTCGGCGCCCTCGACGTCTGCGGGAACCCGGCCTTCGATCGCAGCGCCTCCCTGGCGGTGAGAGAGGGCTCGCCTCCGGTGTCCCTCGGCGCGAGCGCGGCGGTGCTGGCCTCGGCCGGCCGGACCGGCGACGACCTCGGCGGCAGCGAGGACGGCGTGGCGCGCTGGGAGGTCAGCAGCCCGGCGGCCGGCGTCGCCGGCTTCGAGGCCCGGGTCGACGGCGTGGGGTATCTGGCGCCCTCGCTCGTGACCTTCACCCTGCCTCCGGAGGCCGTGCTGCGAACCTTCGCCTTCGATCGCGAGGTGGCCGTGGTCGGCGACGCCGTCCTGCTCGAGGCCCAGCTGGAGTCGGCCTACGGCGCGGAGCTCGACGGGCTGACGGTGACGCCGGTCTGGAGCGGCCTGGAGGTGAAGGCCGTGCGCGGCGCGAGCCACGAGGCCGACGGCTCCTTCCTGGTGGGCGAGCTGCCCGCCGGCGAGACCCTGAGCTTCGAGGTCGAGCTGCGGGTGGTCGGTCAGGAGGCGGTGGGCGTCGAGCTCTCGACGAGCTGGCGGGAGCCGGTGACGAACGAGACCGACTCCGCGAGCGAGGCGAGGCTGCCGCTCCCGGTCGAGGCCCGGCACTACTACGACTACCGGGGCTGCGGCTGCGAGAGCGATCGCGCGAGCCACCCCGGGCTGGCCCTCCTGCTCGGCCTGCTGCTCCTGGCCCGCCGCCGTCAGGGAAGCTCGCCGAGCAGGTAGACGGGCAGGGCGCCGTAGGCGACGCGGGCTCCGCCCGCCACCCGCTCGAAGGGGACCTCCACCCCGAGGGCGTTCACCGCCCGGAGGCTCGCGCCCTCCACCACCGGCACCACCACCTCTCCGGCGAAGCGGTCGTCGAGGGACCAGAGGGCGTGGGCCCAGGTCGTGCCCGTCTCGTCGGCGAGGAGGAGGGCGTGGGCGCCGTTGCCCAGCCCCAGGGCGTCGTCGATCCACTCGACGAAGGCGAGGCCGCCCAGCTCGTGGGAAAGGGTGTTCATCGCGTGCCAGGCGGGCTTGGCGTCACCGACCTCGCCGGTGGTCGGGTCCCAGGCGAAGAGGCCGAAGTCGTCCTCGGGCGGGAAGGTGCCGGTGAAGCGGCCGTCGATCATCGTGAACCAGCAGGCCAGCTCGACGCCCGAGGCCAGCAGCCAGAGGGTCTCCCGGGCGAGGTAGGCGGCCTGCAGCTCGCCGCTGACCTCCCCGTAGACCGGCCACCCGAACTCCGTGACCACCAGCGGGTGCTCGAGGCCGTGCTCGTCGAGCACCCCCTGCACGCCCTCGACCATCTCGTCCACCGGCACCTGCCCCTCGTCGGCGCCCTCGGGCGGCGCGGTCGGCGGGTAGAGGGGGTAGGGGTGGAAGGCGAAGGCGTCGAAGTCCTCGCCGGCGTGGGGGTGAGCCTCGAGGTGCGCCTGGAGGAAGGGCAGGGCCCCGGTGATCACCTGCTCGTGGAAGAAGAGACCCCCGTAGACGACGCGGGCCTCCGGGCGCTCGCCGCGCACCGCCGCGGCGGCCTGGTGGAGCAGCTCGGCGTAGGCCGCCGGATCCTCCTGCGGCTTCCAGAAGCGGAAGCCCGAGTTCTGCTCGTTCCAGATCTCGAGGGTGCGGACCCGGTCGCCGTAGCGCGCGGCCATCCGGCCGGCGTAGGCGGCGAAGTCGGCCGGATCGTCGGGGGGGAAGGCGCTGTCGGTGTCGGTCTGGCTGGAGGCCCAGGCGACGCCGTAGTCGAGGATGCCGATCATCTCGAGGCCCCGGGACGCGATCTCGGCGATGCCCGCGTCGAAGGGCTCCCAGTGCAGCTCCCCCTCGGCCGGCTCGTGCAGGCGCCAGCGCAGATCGTGGCGCAGCGTGCCGACCGCGAGCTCCTCGAAGCGATCGAGGTGCCAGGCGCGCTGCTCGGCCTCGGCCGCCGTCTCCCCCAGGCGGAAGCGCTCGTCGGAGATGCAGAGGGTCTCGGCCAGCTTCGTCGCCCCCGCGGCGGCCGGCTTCACCCCCCGGGGCGCCTCGGGCGTCGCCGGGCAAGCGGCCGAGAGGAGCAGCAGGAGGGTGAGGCAGCTCCCGGTGGCGGCGCAGCGCATGGCGCGCAGTATTCCACCGGCGCGCTCCCGTGTCAGGATGAGGCCATGAAGGGTCGGCACGCGAGCACGGGTGGGAGCTGCATCGTCCTCTTCGCGCTCCTCCTCGCCGGGGGTTGTCCCTCGGCGAAGACCGAACGCAAGGAGGCGACCATGGATCCGCGGGCCATCGTCGACGCCGCGCTGAAGAAGAACGGGGATCTCGGGGCCTACGGCGATCTCTCCGCCGGGCTGGCCGCCCTGGAGGCGGAGTTCGACGTCCGGATCGAGGTCGAGGGCGAGGTCCTCCTCGTCGACGCCGGGCCGCACTCGGGAGAGGGTCACGACTTCAGCTTCAAGGTGCTGCCGGCCACCCTCGAGCTGAAGGACGTGGTCATCGGGGAGCTGGACTCGGAGCCCGAGCCCTAGAAGCGCAGGCCGGCCAGCACGATCGAGGGCGGCCCCTCGAGGCGGGCGCTCTGCTGGAGCGAGTAGAGCTCCTCCCGGAGCGAGCGGCGGCGCTCGCGCAGCGCGTCCTTCTCGGTCTTCGCCGCGTTGCTGCCCTCGACGCCCTCCATGATCCCCCAGATCATCAGCACCAGGCCGGCCACGCCGACCGCGCTGAAGACCCCCCCGAGCATCATCAGGCCGGGGCCGCCCGCCTCGCCGCTGGCGCTCCAGGCGACGCCGACGAGGAGGAGGGGGAGGCCCAGGAGGATCACCGGGGCCGTGAAGTAGCCGATGGTGGCCTTGATCAGCGCGCCGGTGGGCCAGGCCACGCCGATGGCGCCGATCTTGGTGTCGAGCTCGGCGATCTCGGCCTTCAGCTGGGCCTCCCGCGCGCCCGGCGCCTGGGCCACCAGCTCCAGGGGGACGCAGGCCTCGCAGCCGAGCCGCATCCCGCCGCCCACCCCGAGCGGGCTGCCGGAGAGGGAGACCGTGGCGACCAGGAGCAGGGCGTGGATCATGTCCGAGAGGATACGAAGGCTCGCGGCGCGGCATCAAGGTATGCTCCCCCCATGCGACGGCACCTCTCGATCCTGCTCCTGCTCCCCCTCCTCCTGCTCGGCGGCTGTCCCTCGGGTGACGACGACGGCCACGACGGGGGCGCCGGCGACGGCGCGGTCACCGACGGTGGCGGCGGTGACGCGGGCAGCGACGGCGGGCTGCCCGGGCCCTACACCACCTGCGACGAGGGGGGCCTCGCCGACTGCTTCTCGAACCACGATTGCCAGGCCAGCGAGGTCTGCCGGGACGTCGGCGTGGCGCCCGACCACCTGCCCTGCTGCGTCCCGGGCGTCCGGGGCACCCTGGCCGCGGGGGAGGCCTGCGATCCGGTGGAGGGCGAGACCCAGTGCGCCAGCTCCCTCTGCCTCGAGGACACGGCCGCCGCGCGCTGCACCGACCGCTGCGTCGCCGACGCCGACTGCCCGACCGGGATGCAGCTCTGCACCGAGATCGTCTTCAGCGGCAGCAGCGACCGCTGGTGCCTCTTCGAGTAGGGGCCGAAAAACAAGAACGGCCCCCGCTCGCGCGAGGGCCGCTCAGGGCTCCCGGGATGGGCGCCAGATCTTCTAGATGAAGATGATGTTGGCGCCCTTGGCGTGATCGAAGAAGTCCATCGCGGAGATGATGCCCTTCACCTGCGGGACGAGGTCGTCCTGGGTGAGCTTCATCATCTCGGCGGCCAGGCCGCAGGCGTACATCTCGGCGCCGGCGTCACCGAGGATCTCGAGCATCTCGCTCACGGGCGGGATGTCGAGCTCCTCGATGGTCTTCTTCATCATGCGAGTGGCCATGGTCTCCATGCCCGGCAGGCCGCCGAGGAAGGTCGGCATCCCCATCGAGGGGTTGCCCACCGGGGTGACGTGGAGCTTGTCCACCTTCTTCTTGGTGATGATGTCCATCCCCCAGAAGGTGAAGAAGAGGGTGGCCTCGATGCCGCTCATCCGGGCGGCGTTCGCCAGGATCAGGCCCGGGTAGGCCATGTCGAGGGTGCCCTTCGAGCAGATGATGGCGATCTTGCGGGTGGGCTCGGCCACGGGGGTGGGCTGCGGCTCGAAGAGGTTCTGATGGGCGTTGGTGATGACGTCGGCCATGGTGGCTTCCTTTCGTCGGTGAAGGGGCGGGCCTAGAGGCAGCCGGTGGGCTTGGCGAGGCCGGAGATCTTGGCGGCCAGCTTGCCGGGGCCGCCGGCGAAGAGGCTGTACATGTCCTTGGTGGGGATGCCGCCGACCTTGGTGATGCGGCGCACGCCCGGGGACTTGCCGGTGTCCTCGAAGTCCTTGCGGCAGAACTGGATGACGGCCCAGTGGGCGTCGGTGAGCTGGATGTTCTCGAGGCGGGCCAGCTCGGCGGCGACCTCCTCGGTCCAGTCGGCGGGGTTCACGAGGAAGCCCTCGTCGTTCACGTTCACGGTGCTTCCGTTGACCTGCAGCGCGGGCATGGCGGTACTCCTTGGGATCAGTTGTGAGAGGGGAGGGCGGGGGTGCCAGGGGTGGGGGCCGCCTGGCGAAGGATGGCGATCATGACGCCGAGGCCGGCCTGGACCTGCGGGTCGCGCATGGCGCCGAGGAGACCGAAGAGGCCCAGGGGCTTGCTGGACGACTCGGGGTGGTCGATGACCTCGAGGGTCTGGTTCAGGGCGGCCAGCATCTCGGGCTGGGTCATCCGCTTCACCGTGTCGAGGATGAAGACGATGTTGTCCGAGAGCCTGTCGATGTCGTCCTGGGTGTAGTGGCCGGCGATGCGGTCCACGAGCTGGAGGCCGCCCTCGGCGAGGCGGAAGTAGCCCTTCTCCTCGGCCGTGTGCAGCTTGCAGACGAGGTCCTTCATGACCTCCTTGCCGAGCGGCTCGATCTCGCTCACGAGGCCGTCCACGCTCTCGAGCATGTCGAGGAGGCGGATGAGGCGCGGGGTCGCCCGCAGGGCCTTTCGCAGGAGGTGCTGGATCTCCTCGGCGTTGAACTCGTGCTCGATTGCTGCGAGCTCCACGGTCAGGGCGGCCATGCCGTCCTTGGCGATCCGCATCAGCTCGTCCTTGAGCTCCTCGAGGGCGACGGTGCGCCGGTAGAGGTGCCCCATCTGCTCGGTGAGGATGTCGAGCTTCCGGTTCATCTCCATCATCTGATCGGCCATCCGGGCCTCGATGGGGACGACGTCGTTGACGATCTTGGCGTGTGCGGTCGCCATGTCAGGCCGCCTTCTTTCCGGCCATCAGCATCTGGGCCTCGATGGGGAGCTCGGAGCCGCGGATGAGCTGGTTCCAGTAGATCCAGCGGAACATCATCTTGCCCCAGTGGTTCATCCGGCTCTCGGAGAGCAGGCTGAAGGGGCCCACGCCCGGCAGGGGGAACTTCCCGGGCAGCGGCTCGGTCTCGTAGTTGAAGTCGATGAGCAGGGCCTTCCCGAAGCCCGACTCGATGAAGCAGTTGGCGTGACCGTCGAAGTCGGGCAGCAGGCTCTGGCCCTCGATCTGCCGCAGCACGTTCTCGGTGAGGACCTCGGCCTGGAAGTGGGCCACCGAGCCGGCCTTGGAGGAGGGCAGGTTGGTCGCGTCACCGAGGACGAAGACGTCCGGGTGGTCGAGGGCGGCCAGGGTGTGCTTGTCGGTGGGGACGTAGTTGAGCTCGTCGCCCATCCCCGAGCGCTCCATCACCGCGTCGCCCATGTTCACCGGGATGGTGACGAAGAGGTCGTAGTCGATCTCCTTGCCGTCGAAGGAGGCGATCTTCTTCGCGCCGCTGTCGACCTCGGAGATGTTGAAGTCGGTGACGACCTCGATGTTCTTCTGCTCGAGGAGGCCGGAGAGGAGCGCGGCGGCCCGGGGCTTGGTGAAGGCCGCGTCCAGCGGGGTCGCGTAGACGAGGTCGACCTTGTCCCGGATGCCCTGGGTGTGGAAGTACCAGTCGGCCAGGAAGAGGAACTCCAGCGGGGCGACCGGGCACTTGATGGGCATCTCGGCGACGTTCAGCACCAGCTTGCCGCCCTCGAAGGAGCGCAGCTTCTGGGCCAGGGCGGCCGAGCCGTCCGGGGTGTAGAAGTCGAAGATGTCCTGGCGCCAGCCCTCACCCAGCAGCCCCTCGGTCTCGCCCGGCTCGATGCGCGTGCCGGTGGCGATGATGAGGATGTCGTAGGAGACGTACTCGCTCTTCTCGACCAGCCGCACCCGCTTCTGGTCCGGCTCGATGACGTCGAGGGTGGCGATGCGGAAGTCGACGCCGGGGGGCAGGAAGTCGGCCTTCAGCTTCTTGTTCTCGCCGGGGGAGTAGATGCCGAAGGGCACGAAGAGGAAGCCCGGCTGGTAGTAGTGCCAGGGGCTCTGGTCGATGAGCGTGATCTGCCACTCGTCGCGGTCGAGGCGTCCGCGGAGCTTGTTCGCCATCATGGTTCCGGCGGTGCCCGCGCCGAGGATGAGGATCTTCTTCACTGTCTTGCTCCCTGAAGGTTCGAAGGGGGTTCGGTTCGTCGCTTGCTATGCCGCATTGCATCGTGCGGGCCAGAAAAGGGTTTCGAGTCATTTCAATGGGTTGCACGATCGGTCACGAATCGAATTGAAACCCTGTGTTCCAAGTGGTTCCAAACAAGAAACGGGGGTTTCTAGATGATTCAGAAGGGTGCAGAATGCGGAACATGGCTGCAACAGAAGGAAACCTCTCCCTGACCATGGCGAGCGCCGCCCTCGACGCCCTCACCCGGCCCGAGGGAGAGACCTTCCACCTCCTCCAGACCATCGCCGACCACCTCACGGAGGGCGTGATCGTGGTGGACGCGGAGCGCAACCTGCTGGTCTTCAACCGGCGGGCCGAGGCCATCACCGGCTTCAAGCGGGACGAGGTCCTCGGCCGCCACTGCCTCACCGGCATCAAGTGCACCCGCTGCCTCGAGTCCTGCGGGGTCTTCGAGCGCGGCCACATCGCCGGGGTCCCCCTCGAGCTCTTCCGCGCCGACGGCTCGCTGGCCCACATCACCAAGACGGCGACCACCCTGCGCGACACCACGGGCAAGGTGGTCGGGGCCTTCGAGATCCTCCGGGAGATCGACGCGGACGGCGCCCCGCTGGAGGAGGGGGCCGGCGGAGCGGCCTCGAACCCCTGGGAGGGCGCGACGGGCCTGATGGAGACCCTCGGCCGCAGCCTCCTGGTCCTGGATCACGAGCTGGTCATCCGGCGGGTCTCGCCGACCTTCGAGGAGCTGGTCGGTGGCAGCGAGGCCTCGGTGGTCGGCCGCCGCGCCGCGGAGGTGCTGGGCGAGGAGCTCTTCGGCGAGGGGGCGGCCTTCCGCGAGGCCCTGCTCGCGGGCGAGAAGCGCGAGGGCTGGCGGGCGAACATCGCCGCGGCCGACGGGAGCCTCTATCCGGTCTCGGTCACCGCCGCGCCCCTGCAGGACGACGTCTCCTGCGGCGCGCTGCCCGCCTCGGAGGGCCGGGTGCTGGTGGTCCTGCGGCCCGAGACGGCGGGCGAGCGGGAGGCCAACGCCACCCGCAGCGCGGTGACCTTCGAGGGGATGGTGGCGCGCTCACCGGCCATGCACCGGGTCTTCGCGCTCATCGATCACCTGAGAGACTCCGACGCCTCGGTGGCGATCTCCGGCGAGAGCGGCACCGGCAAGGAGCTGGTCGCCCGGGCCATCCACGCCCGCTCCCTGCGCGCCAACGAGCCCTTCGTCGCGGTGAACTGCGGGGCGCTGCCCCATGACCTGCTCGAGAGCGAGCTCTTCGGCCACGCGAAGGGCGCCTTCACCGGCGCGGTGCGGGACAAGCCCGGGCGCTTCGAGGCCGCCGGCAAGGGGACCATCTTCCTGGACGAGATCGGCGACCTGCCGCTGCCGCTCCAGGTGAAGCTGCTGCGGGTGCTGCAGGAGCGGACCTACGAGCGGGTGGGCGAGAACCAGACCCGCCGCTTCGAGGGGAGGGTGGTCTCGGCCACCCACGTGGACCTCGCCGCCGAGGTGGCGGCGGGCCGCTTCCGGGAGGACCTCTTCTACCGGCTCAACGTCGTGCCCCTCACGCTGCCGCCGCTGCGGGACCGCCCCGAGGACGTCGAGCTGCTCATCGGTGAGCTCATGGCGCGCATCGGCCTGCGCCGCTCGCGCTCCCTGCGCCTCTCGCCGGGAGCGATGCGGACCCTCCTCTCCTGCTCCTGGCCGGGCAACGTCCGGCAGCTGGAGAACGCCCTCGAGTATGCCCACGCGGTCTGCGACGGGCAGACCATCCACCGCGAGGATCTGCCGGCGGAGATCGGCCGGGAGAGCCCCGAGCTCAGCGGCGTCTTCCAGGTCCCCACCTTCGCAGCCCAGGCGCCGGTCCCGCTCCCCGCGGCCGGGCCGGCGGTCGACGTGCCGCCGCCCGCGCTCCGGAGCGCGGCGCCCGAGGTGACCGCCCCGGTTCAACCGGCGGCGGGCGGCCCGGCCCGCTGGCCCTCCCGGGAGGCGCTCGTCGCGGCCCTCGAGCAGGCGCGCTTCCGCCGCAGCGAGGCCGCCCGGATCCTCGGCGTCAGCCGCACCACCCTCTGGCGGCGGATGCGGGAGTACGGGCTGGCCTAGCTAGCGTGGAGGGCCGAGCTCGGGCAGCCCGGCCTCGGCGCGCAGCCGCCGCTCCTCTTCTCCGAGGGCCATCAACATCTCCCGCAGGTGGTCGGCGAGCTCCTTGTAGGTGCGCAGCCGGGCGGGCCGATCGTGGAAGGCCGAGAGCTCCACGGGCTCCCCGAAGACGAGGGTGATCGTGGCGGCGTGGCGGGAAGCCTCGTCGGCGAAGTTCGTGCGGATCTGCTCGACGATCCGGTTGCCCAGCCCGAGGATCCAGACCGGCAGGACGGTGGCCCGGCTCTGGTGGGCCATCTGCCCGACGCCGGGCTGCGCCGGCAGGAGGGTGTAGGGATCCCCGGTCTTGTTGCGCGTGCCCTCGGGGTGGACGCCGACCACCGTGCCCGGCCGCCGCAGGAGCCGGCCGAGGGCGTCGGAGGTGAAGCGGTTGAAGTCGTGCTGCCGGCCCTGACGCATCACCGGCGGGTACATCGCCATCGCGCTCATCAGGGCGTTGACCACCACTCCGTCCGGGCGCTGGTAGAAGTAGTCGCCGCGCACCGGGAAGAACATCTCCCGGACCCAGTCGGTGCGGCGCAGGAGGACGCTCGCGACCACGTAGAGGTCGAAGAAGGAGCGGTGGTTGCAGACCAGGAGCACGCCCCCCTCCGGCCGCAGGGCCTGGAGGTGCGAGAGGCCATTGACCTGGAGGAGGTTGCGGGTCGCGAGGTGCACCCAGGTCGCCCCGACGGTGCGCAGGAAGGTGTGGCTCGCCCGCTTGAGCAGCGGCCGCCGGTTCACGGTGTCGGCGATCCCGAAGGCCACGCGCTCGAAGCCCCGGAGGGTCGACAGCTGCTCGGCGGTGGGACGGGGGAGATCGCCCATGGCCCGACGACACCCCGGAAGAGGCCGGCTGTAAAGATCCTCAGGCGCCCCGCCGCAGGGGGGCGGTGAGGCAGCGGACGCTGCCGCCGAGGCGGAAGAGGCGATCGACCCGGATGGGGTGGACGCGGGCGCCGGCGGCCTCGAGCACGGCCGCGGCGTGGTCGTCGAGGGCGGGCAGGCCGTAGGTGGGCAGGTAGATCTGCAGCCGACCGCCGCGGCGCTCCATCAGGGCGTTGTTCCAGCTGGCGATCACGTAGCGGCTGGTGGTGGGCAGGGCGGGCAGGGGGATCACCTCGAGCCCCTCCTCCTCCAGCCTCCGGGCGACGGTGGCGAAGCGCGCCAGGCGCTCGGCGGAGACGTCGAGGGTGAGGAGGTGCCCGCCGATCTCCAGGCGCAGATCGTCGCGCAGCAGGCCCGCCGCCTCGAGCAGCTCGAGGCCGAGCAGCGGGTCGGCCACCGCGACCCTCCCCTCGCCCAGCGGGGTCACGAACATCCCGATGTGGTGATCCGGCGAGGGGGCGCCGGGGGCGTCCACCCGCAGGGCCCGCAGGCCGGTCGCCGCCTCGACCCGGGCCAGCAGCTTCCCCTCTCGGGCGAGGCCGGGGTTCCGCTCGAAGAGGGGCGTGGCGACAAAGACGTGCGAGGCGTCGGCGATCAGATCGCCGCCCTCGAAGCGGAAGGCGGCCGCCCGGATCCTCGGCGGGCCGGGCAGCCGATCGGCGAGGGTCCAGGGCACGACCCAGTCGTGCACTCGCTGGGCCGGGCCGACCATCGGTGCGGGCGGCGCGAGGAGGGTGAGGGGCTCGCCGCCGCTGCCGCCGATCACGGCCAGCCGGTCCCGGGCCCAGGAGGTGATCGGGCGGCCGGTGTGGACGAAGCGCAGCGCCGGCCGCGCAGCGCCGCGCGGGAACCAGCCCCGGAAGGCCGCGGCGAAGCGGGCCTCGTCCGCCGGGCCCTCGACGGTGACCACCACCTCGGTGCCTGGATCGAGGGCCGGGACGAGCTGCGCGTAGACCTCGAGGAAGCGCTCCGCGCCGAGCCCCGAGAACTGGAGCTCGAGCTGCTCGAGCGCCCCGCCCGCCGCCGGCATCAGGACGCCGCTCTCCTCGCGCAGGGCCAGCGCCCGGTGGACGTTCCAGCCGAGGTGCCCGGCGACGAGGAGGGCGGCGAGGGCCAGCAGGCGGAGAGGGCGCACGGTGACCTCAGCCCTGGTTCTCCGCCACGGCCTCGGCCTTCACCGCGGCGACCTTCTGGCCGGGGGCGAGGGGGCGCGAGACCCGCAGCCGGGCGAGCGGCGCGACCACCTTCGGGGGCGTGGCCTTCGCGGGCTTCTTCCCCCGGGCGATCCGCTGGCCGAGGCCACCCATGCCGAAGTTCGGACGTCGCGCCTCGGGGGGCGTGCCGCCGGCGAAGATCTCGAAGTCGGTGGTGGAGAAGCCGCCCTCGAAGCCGCCGGTGGGGTAGGCCTCCTCCATGCCCTCGGGGACGAACTGCTTCTGCGGGGCGCAGGCGAGCTTCTGCACCAGGGTCTGGCCCGGCGCGATGGTCGCCACGATCCGATCCGCCGCGACCTCCTCGCGCTGCATACCCATCCGGGACATCGGCGAGCCCATCATCTGGTAGCAGACCGCCTCGAGATCCACCGAGCGGGTCTCCTCCCCGGCGTTGGTCAGGTGCATCAGGAAGGCGTCCTCGGTCTCCTCGATCCGCGCGAGCACCCCCTGCACCTTCGCGGTGGGGACGTCCCGGCCGGTGAGGAAGGCGCCCTCGGGCAGGGCGTCGGGGGCGGGCGTGCTCTCCTCGTCCACGGCGTCGGCGACCTGCCCGACCAGCGCCAGGTCGGCGACGGCGAGCAGCAGCAGGGCGAGGAAGGTGAGGGGGAGAGTGGGGACGGCCGGGCGCTTCATCGCGGACTCCTTCACGAGGGGGTGATCGACTCACCCCCACGCTACGGAGTGCGGACCCCGCGGTGGGTAACGCGCGGGTAACGCGAGCGGAGCGCTAGGCGGCGCTCTCGGCGGCGCCCTCGCGGGCCGGCGGCAGGGCGGCCATCCGCCGGGCCGGCTCGCCGTAGAGCTGCGCGGTGCCCTCCGCGTCCAGCCACTCGTGCAGCTCGGCGACGCGCTCCCCCTGTTTCGTGGGGTGGGGTCGCAGCCAGGCGAAGCACTTGCGGCCGAAGGGGATGGTGCACTCGACGTCCCGGTAGGCCGGGGACCAGGTGCCGGTGTTGAGCACCTCGAGCTCGTCCTCGACCACCTGCCGCTCCCGGTGGGTGTGACCCAGGACGAGGCGCTTCACCCCCGCCAGCTTCGCGGTCTGAGGCAGGCGGGCCTTCAGCTGGCGCTGGTAGTTGGTCACGTCCGAGTTGACCCCCCGCGCGTAGAAGATGAAGGGCGGGAGGGCCACCACGAAGAAGAGCACCCACCACCAGAGCGAGAGGTTCACGAAGACGTTGAGGAAGGAGAAGAGCTGGAAGGTGCCCAGCATGAGCAGGCCCAGGAGGATCGCCCGGTCGAGCCAGAGCTCGCGGGCCAGCTTCAGCGGGCTGAAGTGCGCCGGGTGCACCCGCAGGGCCTGGAGCCCGCGCACCACCCGGGGGGTGCTCTTGGACTTGCGGGCGACCTCGTCGACCCGGTCCTCCATGGTGAAGGGATCGCGCAGGGCCGGGAGGAAGCCCTCGGTCACCGTGGTCCAGAGGGTGAACATCGCGGTCCAGAACCAGCTCCAGGCCAGCAGGGGCTGGATGCGCAGCTGGTAGCGGACGAAGAAGACCACGTACTCCGAGAGCGACTTGATGAAGCTCGACTCGACGTGGGGGTTGAAGAGCCCCATGCCGTTGAGCATGAACTTCCCGGCGATGTTGCCGAAGGGCAGCCGCATCCGGTCGACGCCGCGCACGTGGATGGTCGGGTGGATCGGGTTCGGGCAGACGCAGTAGCTGTCGTACTGGTTGCCGTGCTCGACGAGGGTGTCCCCGCCGCTGACGTAGAACCACTCGCAGAAGACGATCTGCTCCTGCAGCTCGTCGGGGATCTCGAGGGCGTCCCGGATGGCCTGCTGCACCTTCGGCCAGTGCAGCTCGATGTCGTGGTTGCCGATGACGAAGATCAGCCGACGACCGGCGAGCACCCACTTCTGGAGGCCCGCGACGAAGGTCTCGTGGTCGCGGAGGATCACCTGCATCTTGAAGAGGCTCTTCTGCTCCTCCGGCGCCAGCCCCCGCGCGCGCTCCAGCCACCAGATGGTGAACTCCGGGTTCTCGGGGAGCTTCGTCACCGAGTCGTAGTCGAAGACGTCCCCGTTGAGGATCAGCTCGGCCTCCTCGTCGCCGGCCAGCTCGTCGATGTGGTCGAGGAAGCGGCAGAAGCTCTCGTCGATGAAGAGATCCCGGCCCTTGAAGCGCTTCCAGAGCGGGCGGTCCGGGTCGAGCTCCTGGGCGTCCGAGAGGTGCAGGTCGCTGACGACGAAGGTGTGGGACATCTTGCGCTAGAGTAGCCCACCCTCTATCGAGGCAGGGAGCCGGGAGGACGATCATGACGGAATCAGGACCGAGGTGCAGCGCCCACCCCGAGGCGACCGCGGCGATGCTCTGCGACAGCTGCGACGCTCCCATCTGCGACCTCTGCACGACCGCCGTCGGCTACCAGACGGTCTGCCGGCCCTGCCGCAAGAAGCTGGCGGCGCGCGCCACCGTGAAGCGGGCCGTCTTCGGCCTCCTGATCCTGGGGATGATCGGCGCGGGGATCGCGGCAGGGGTCTACTACGCCGCGACGTACGTGCCGCCCTTCGACCACGGCAAGGAGGGCCCCGAGATCCGCAAGCTCCAGGCCCGGCTGAAGGCCGAGCCCTGTGACCGGCGGGCGATCATCGACCTGGGCGAGGCGATGAACCGCGTCGGAGACTACCGGGGAGCGCTGAATGCCTCGCGGTCCTTCCTGGAGGCCTGCGGGGAGTACCCCCGTCTGCGCTGGGTGACCTACACCGCGCACAAGTACCTCTCGGAGTGGGACGAGGCCGCCGCCGAGGCGACGGTGCTGATCGAGGACGTGCCCGACGACAAGGACTACCGCTGGTGGCGCGGCGTGGCCCTGGAGCGGAAGGGCGACCTCGAGGGGGCGGTGCGCGACTACCGCCAGGCCATCGCCCTGGTGCCCGGCCTCGACGGCATCCCCTTCAACCTCGCCAACGTCCTGGAGAAGCAGCAGAAGCCCTGCGAGGCTGCGCTGCCCCTGGAGCAGTTCCTCCACTACCACCCGGACGTGCAGAACGCCGTGATGATCCGCGGGCGGATCAGCCGCCTGCGGGGCGAGGGGGAGTGCGGCGCGGCCACCGGGGAGGGCCGGGCGACCGTGCGCTTCGACCCGGCCCGGCGGATCATCCCGGCCACCGTGGCGCTCGGGCAGGGGGTGGAGGCGAAGGTGATCATCGACACCGGCGCGAGCCTGGTGGCCATCACCCCGCAGGTGGCGGCCGATCTGGCCCTCCGCCTGGACGACGCCCCCACGATGCGCCTCCACACCGCCGGGGGAGTGAAGGAGGGCCGCCACGTCTGGCTGCCCGAGGTCAGCCTCGATGGCCTCACCGCCCGCCGGGTCGAGGCGGTGGTGATGGAGACCCTCCCCGAGGATCTCGACGGCATCCTCGGGCTCTCCTTCCTCTCCCGCTTCGACTTCCAGGCCGACCGCAGCGCGGGGATCCTCACCCTCTCGGTGGCCGGCGCCGGCGAGGCGTCCACGAAAGAGAGCGCCCCGCCGACCCCTCCGATCCGGAAGGGCCAGCGGGGCGCGAAGAAGCGCTGATCCCACTGATCAGCGCGGGTGGGCGGCTTCAGGGCCGATGAGCCGCCCACCGACAGGGGTCACTAACGCGAGGCCGTCTTCGCCTCGGCCTCCTCCTGGAACTCGAGGCTCAGGGTGATGGCGATCTCCTCGCCCACCAGGACGCCGCCGGTCTCGAGGGCCTTGTTCCAGGTCAGGCCCCAGTCGGTGCGGTCGATCGTGGTGGTGGCGGTGAAGCCGCGGATGCGGATCGGCGCGAAGGGGCTCTTCACCGCGTCGGTGTAGGTCACGTCGAGGGTGACCGGCTTCGAGACGCCCTTGATGGTGAGGTTGCCGGTGACCTTCAGCTTGTTCTTGCCGGCCTTCTTCACCTTGGTCGACTCGAAGGTCAGGGCGGGGTGGGCCGCCACGTCGAAGAAGTCACCGCTCTTGAGGTGGCCGTCGCGCTTCTCGTTGCCGGTGTCGATGCTGCTCGCGGCGATGGTGGCCTTCACCTTCGAGTTGGCGAGGTTCTTCTCGTCGAGCTCGAGGGTGGCCTGCACCTCGTCGAAGCTGCCCCGGACCTTGGAGATCATCAGGTGGCTGACTTCGAAGCCCACCGTGGCGTGGGCGGCGTCGACCTGCCAGGTGGAGGCGGAGGCGAGGGAGGGGAGGGCGAGGAGGGTGAGGGCGAGGAGGGAGGGGATGAGCTTCTTCATGGTCGGTCTCCTGTTCGGGAGGGGTTGTCGGTTCGTGACCTATTTTGGATCCTCCACGCCTGGACACAATGGCCAGTTTGGAAGATGTTTGTTTCCAATATGGAAACAAAACTCTCCCTGGAGTTGCTCCCGGCCATGGCGGTCTTCGCCCGGGTGGTCGAGGAGCAGGGGTTCAGCGCGGCGGCGCGCTCGCTCGGGGTCTCCCGCTCGGCGGTGAGCAAGCAGGTGGCTCGCCTGGAGGACGCCCTCGGGGGCCGCCTCCTCCACCGCACCACCCGCTCTCTCTCCCTCACCGGGCTGGGCGAGGAGATCTACCCCCGCTGCGCCCGCCTGGCGGAGGAGGCCCTGGGGGTGGAGACCACCGCCTCCGAGCGCAGCGCCACTCCCCGGGGCGTGCTGCGGGTGAGCGGGCCGGTGAACTTCGGCAACCGCTACCTCGCGCCCCTGGTGGCCGATCTGGTGACCCGCCATCCCGAGCTGAGGGTGGAGCTCTCGCTCGACGATCGCCTGATCTCCCTGGTGGAGGAGGGCTTCGACGTCGCGGTGCGGATCGCCCGGATGGAGGACTCCTCGCTGGTGGTCCGCAAGCTCCAGGAGGTGCACCAGCTCCTCTGCGCCGCGCCGGCCTACCTGGAGCGGGAGGGGGAGCCCGCGCGGATCGCCGACCTCGAGCAGCACGCCTGCCTCACCTACGCCTACCACCCGACCGCCCGGACCTGGTCCTTCCCGGCCATCGACCCGAAGACCACGGTCCGGGTCCAGGGGCCGCTCCACTCCAACAGCGGCGACGCCCTGCGGGAGGCCGCGGTGGCCGGCCTGGGGATCGTCGCCCTGCCGGACTTCATCGCCGGGGAGGACCTGAAGGCGGGGCGCCTGGTGGCCCTCTTCGGGGGGCGGCCGGTGGCCAAGACGAACCTCCAGGTCGTCTACCCTCACCGCGCGAACCTCTCCCCCAACGTCCGGGCCTTCCACGCGGCGGCCCTGGAGGCCCTCTCCGGGGCCCCCTGGCGGGGCTGATCCCCGGGGGCTCGACCCCCCGGCGGATCGGGGTCCGCACCCCCCGATCGGGACCCCGGTCCAGGGGAAGAAAGGCCAGTGATCCCTGGGCCTTGGGCCGCCTCCGGGATCTGGCCCGACCCTTGCTCCTACCAGGGGCCATGCGGGCAACGACCATCCTGACGCTGACGATGACGCTCTCCCTCGGGGGCGCGATGGGCTGCAACCTCCTCGACGACACGGCGCCCGAGGAGCTGGCCGAGCTGGTCCCCCCCTCCTCGGCGGAGGCCGGCGCCTCGGCCCTCGACCTCGATCCGCCGGTGCGGCTGGTCGCCGACCTGAGCGCCCGGATGGAGCTGGATCTGGCCGCCGACCCCGAGGGCGCCCTCGAGACCCTGGTCGATCAGCTCGCCACCAGCACCTGGACCACCCGCCTCTTCGCCAGCGAGCAGCTGACCTACCTCGTGCCCCAGCTGGCGGAGATGGACTGGCGCCTGGATCTGGCCGCGACCAGCTCGGAGCTCACCAGCTTCGAGGTCTCGCCGGCCGGCGTGCTCTCGCTGGCCTACGATGCGCACCTGGTCGTCCTGGCGCCGCCGGGCACCGCGGTGCCCGCCGAGCCGGTGGCGCTGGTCCTGCCCACCAACCCCTGGCGCCTCCAGGCCCGGGCCGGCCACCGTTGCCTGGCCGAGGGGCACCGGGACGCCCCCGCCGAGCGCTACGCCTTCCACTTCGATCCGGGCCGCGAGGGCTGCGAGGAGGCCATGATCTCCATCGGTGTGCGGGGCGAGGAGCTCCGCCTGGGCTTCGTGGCGGCCGAGCAGCCCGCGCCCCTCTGGCCGGAGTACGACCGGATGGCCGAGGACGGCCGGGTCGAGGCCGTGGTGGTGGCCGGCGCCATCTCTCCCTCCTGGGAGCCGGGCCTGGCCGACCCCTCCAAGCGCGACCTGAAGGCGATGACCGAGACCCTCGAGCTCGTCGGCTTCGTCCGCCTCCCGGCCGCCGAGGGCTCTCAGGTCGTCACCCTCGAGCGCCGGATCGAGCTCGACCCGAAGCTCGAGACCTACTTCGAGGAGCAGGTGACGCTCATCGGCCCCGAGGCCCTGGCCGCGGGTGAGGAGCGGGAGGGTGAGATCCTCGAGCGCCTCGCCCGGGCCGAGATCCTGCTGCTGGCCAGCGAGGACGCCGCGGACGCGGTGATCTCCGCCCTCTCCGCCGCCGAGCAGGCGCCGGGCTACCAGGTCTTCGTCCTCGACGGCTCCTGGCGCTACCACGACCAGGCGGTGGAGATCTTCTCCAGCCGCGCCACCCCGGAGGATCCGACCGGCGGCGCCGACCTCGACGTGCTCGCCAACGTGGCGCCGGCCGCGGTGGTCGGGAAGGGTGAGCGGATGCAGCTCTTCGTCCTCAACCTCTTCAAGGGCGCGATGGAGGGCGGCGTCGAGGGCGAGCGCTTCTACTCCTGGGATCGGATCGTGGCCACCGCGAACCTGCGGGCCCGCGAGTCCACCGGCCAGGCCTCGGACAGCCACGCCCTCTTCGGCACCACCGGCCTCGAGGGCAACCGCTTCGTTCCCGCCGCGGAGTAGCTGCTATCCTCTCTCGCCATGCGCGAGACGGAAGCGAAGCGCGAGGCGTGGCTGGCCGCGGGCCTGCGCTTCGAGTGCCAGGGCAGCGGCCGCTGCTGCACCTCCCGGGGAGAGCACGGCTTCGTCTACCTCTCCCTCGCCGATCGCCGGCGCCTGGCCCGCCACCTCGAGCTGGCCACCGGCGCCTTCACCCGGCGCTACTGCGAGAAGAGCGGGGGGCTCTTCCACCTGAAGGCGCCGGAGCAGGACTGCCGCTTCCTGGAGGGCGGCCGCTGCAGCGTCTACGAGGCCCGGCCCGAGCAGTGCCGGGCCTGGCCCTTCTGGAGCGAGAACCTGGAGCCGGGGGTCTGGGAGCGGGAGGTCGCGGCCTTCTGCCCCGGCGCCGGCAAGGGACCCTGCCACGACCGGGAGACCGTGCTGGCCATCGCCGCGAGCGCCGAGGTCACGAACTACGACTAGGTGGCGAGGCCTCGGCCCGGGGCCCAAGGTGAGAGCACGATGATCCTCTCTCGCCGTCACCTCCTCGCCGCCCTCGCCCTGATCGCCGGGGGCGTCACCCTGCCGGCCTGCCCCTCGCAGGAGGCCCGGGCCGAGGATCCGCCGGCGGCCACGACCCCGGGAGCGAAGAAGACGATGTCCGAAGGCAAGATCGAGCTGACCGACGCCGAGTGGAAGGCGAAGCTCACCGACGAGCAGTACCGGATCCTGCGCAAGGCGGGCACCGAGCGGGCCTTCACCGGCGCCCTCTGGGACGAGAAGAAGGCCGGGGTCTACCGCTGCGCCGGCTGCGGCCAGGTGCTCTACCGCTCGGACGAGAAGTTCGACTCGGGCTCCGGCTGGCCCTCCTTCTGGGCGCCGGCCAGCGAGGAGGCCATCGACACCAAGAGCGACCGCACCCTCTGGATGGTGCGCACCGAGCTCCTCTGCTCGAGGTGCGGCGGCCACCTCGGCCACGTCTTCGACGACGGGCCGAAGCCCACCGGCCAGCGCCACTGCATCAACTCGGCGGCCCTGCAGTTCGAGCCCACCGGGGCCAGCGAGGCCGCGCCAGAGAAGTAGCGGCGTGACCGCGATCACGGGCGGGAACGTCCTCGTCTGCCAGGTGTCAGGTCCGGGTGGGAATGACCACTGGCACTTCGGGTTGTAGCCAACCAGGAGGACGAAGATGGGTAGACGCCGGCTCGCAATCATGATCGCCGGGCTCGCCGCCGGAGCAGCGGGCGGAGGCCTCTGGCTCCTCCACGAGCAGAGCCACTGCTGCACCGAGGAGGCCCTGCAGGCCGAGCTCTTCGAGGTCTTCGGGGAGCTCGAGGGCCTGGAGGAGATCGAGGGGATCGGGGGCCTCGGCCTGATCGGGGCGGTCGGGCCCACCGAGGGCCTCGAGGAGAACCTCGATGCCTGGGACTACCTGGCCGAGTCCGCCTCGGTGCGCCTCTTCCACTCCTGCCGGGGTGACCGGGAGAAGGCGGCCCTGGTGCACGGCCCCGACATCGACAGCCTCGAGGATCTCGACGACGTCTGCATCTCCGGCTTCGAGCTCCCCGACGAGTGCGCGCCCTGCCGCGAGGACTACGTCGATCCGGGCGACGACGCCGAGACCCGCCGGGAGGCGCTGGCCGACTACCGCTCGGACCTGCGGGACTGGGAGAGCTTCACCCGCGCCCGCCGCGAGGCGGCCGAGCGGGTCGCCGAGCGCTTCGACGGTGAGCCCTGGCTCCTGGTCAGCCTGAAGGGGCCCGAGGACGAGGCCCTGCGCCGGGAGCAGGTCTTCGTCTACGTGATGACCTTCCGGCCCACGAGCGAGTGCGGGGACGAGGAGGGCGACCCCCTCACCACCCTGCGGATCCTCCCGGAGCCGCTGCCCTGGCCCGCGCCCGGCGAGACCGCCCGGCACTGGCTGCCCGCGGTGCGCTACGCCAACGCCATCCACGGCCTGATCGCCGCGCCCGACGCGGGGATGGCGCTGACCCTCCTCGAGGAGGAGGAGCTGGGCGAGGTCCACTACGACGAGGCCCTCGACTACGCGCCCCTGCCCAACGACGGCGCCTTCGTCCCCGACTGCAGCTGCTGCGGCCAGGGCTAGTTCAGGTCATCTCTCGCCTCCCGGGTTGCTCTCGCGGCCGGCCTTCCGGGCCAGCCACGCCTGCTCCTCGGGGTACCCCGGGTGCTCGGGCGGGAAGGGCGGGAAGCCCATCCGGTCCATCAGGCGCCAGTAGCCGTCCTGGTCGCGGAGGGCCTTCCACTCCGGGTCGTCGAGGGTCCGCGCGGTGAAGGGCAGGATGCGCAGCCAGACGAGGTGGAACTCGCGGTTGGCGTGGGCCTCCTCCAGGAGCGCGAGGGCTCTCTCGGGCTCACCCAGCTCCAACCACACCTGGGCGAGACCGGTCCGGGCCACGGTCTCTTCCTTCGACAGCACCTCGAGGCGCTCGAGGCGCTTGCGTGCCTCGTCCTGGTGGCCGAGGGCGGCGTGGATCAGGGCCAGCATCAACTCGGTGTAGGGGCGGCCGTGCCAGGCCTCCTCCAGCTTCTCTGCCCAGGCCAGGGCCTTCTCCAGCTGTCCGCGCTGGCACATGGCCCCCACCACCAGCGAGTCGAGCACCGGGATGGACCTGGGGTCTTGCTCCAGCAGGCGCAGGAGCATCGCCTCGCCCCGGGCGTGGGTCTCGGCGCTGAAGACGTAGACGCTGGCGATGCCCCGCCCGGGGGGCTCTCCCTCCGGGAGCCCGGCGACCACCTCGTCGACGAGGGCGGTGGCCTCCCGGAAGCGGCCCTCGTAGGTGAACAGCCAGGCCAGGGTGACCTTCGCGCGCTGGTGGGTCGGATCGAGGGCGCTGGCCTTCCGGAAGTGCTCCTCGGCGGCCTCCCACTCCCAGTCGTACATGCTGGCGAGATCACCGAGCTTGAGGTGGGCTTCGGCGAGGTCGGGCTCGAGGGTGAGCGCCTTCTGGGCCGCCCGGCGGGCCAGGGGCACCTTCTCCCTCGCCTCGGCCAGGCCCCAGCCCGCGTACATGAGGTAGGCGTCGCTCAGGGCGAGCCAGGCCGGGGCGTGGTCGGGGGCGAGCTCGACGGCGTGCTCCAGCTTGCCCACCGCCCGGTCCACCGCCTCCTTGGTGTTCACCGAGAGCATGGCCTGAGCGGCGGCGATCGCCTCGAGGGCCGCGGCGTCGACCTCGGGCTCGGTCTCCTGCATCCGGGCGCCGCCCACCCAGAGGATGAGGGTCGCGGCGAGGGAGAGCGCCCCGGCCAGCCCCCAGCGCCGGCCGCTCGCGGCGCTCCGCGTCTTCGTCTCACCCGCGTCATCCTCCAACAGCGCCTCGCCGGGGACGAGGCCGTAGAGGAGGAGAGGTGCGCGGAGGTTCTTCAGCTCCCGGACCTCCCGCCAGGCGATGCTCGCCCGCACCTTGCGGCGGATCTGCTGGAAGACGGCGGCGGTCACGCAGAGGCCTCCCACCGGGGCCAGGGGCTCGAGGCGCGCGGCGATGTTCACGGTCTCGCCGAAGAGGTCCCCGCCCTGCTCGGTGACGTCCCCCACGTGGACGCCGAGGCGCACGGCGATGTGCTCCCCCTCCGGCCGGCCCTCGTTGTGGCGGGCCAGGTCGGCCAGGACTCCCAGGGCGCACTCCACCGCGGCGAGCGCGCTGGGCAGCTCGACCATGAAGGCGTCGCCGATGGTCTTGATCGTCCGGCCCCCCTGCTCGGCGATCCGCGCCTCGAAGATGGCGTTGTGCCGCGCCAGCTTCTCCAGCGTGCCCTGCTCGTCGTCGTCCATCTGACGCGAGTAGCCGTGCATGTCGGAGAAGAGCACGGCGGCGAGGCGCTTCCCATCCATGACGGACATCTTGGATCAGGGTCCGGGGGGACTTACAACCATCCCGGGAGGATCCCATGAGCCAGAAGACCCGCCTGCCCGACGCCGAGGAGATCGCCGCCCTCGTCGCCTTCCTGCCCGTCTTCGAGGCCGAGGGCTTCGTGCCGATCCCCAACTGGCACGCCGCGCGGAACGAGGGCGGGGAGGCGACCTCCTTCCCCTGGCCGATCTACGATCCGGCGGTCGACGCGTTCTTCCGTCTCGCCGGGAAGGAGCCCTGGTGCGACTACGGCTACCGCCCCGAGGTGGCCGGCGAGCTGCTGGCCGACCTCGAGCGGGTGGGGCGCGCGACCCTCGAGGAGGTGAGGTCGATGATCACCTTCTGCGTGCGCGGCGAGCGCTTCTGCGACGGGCACTGGGGAGGGCTCATCGAGGACGGCCGCCTCCAGCGCCTGCTGCGCCGCCTCGCCGAGCTGAGCGCCTGACCCTCAACCCTGGTGGTAGGGTCGCCCCTCGTGGACGAGCTCGAAGTCCGCGTCGAAGACGTAGGCCAGGGGCGGGTCGTCGTCGGTCTCCGAGGCCGCGTCGTCGGCGTAGGTCCGGGCCTCGGCGAGGGTGGCGAAGTCCTGGTGCGTCCGGCGGAGGTCCGCCTCGAGAACCATCACCCGGTACCCGCCCGCCGCGATGGGCCCGATCGCGCGGGCGGCTTCCTGCATCGACGCCGTCACGACACCGCCGGGTCAGCGCAGGAAGCGGCGCATCTGATCGGTGAGGTCGGCGCCGACGATGCGGGCGGCGGTCTCCTCGTCGGGGACCACGAAGTTGATCTTGGCGGAGGCGCGCTGCTTGCCCTCCTGGACCAGCTTGGCCCGCACCACTACGGTCCGGCCCTCGTCGCTCACGATGCGGGCGCTCGCCCGCAGGGGCACGCCGACCCGCACCGGCAGGTAGTAGCGCACGCTCATGTGGGTGGTCAGGCCCATGCAGCCCGCCAGGGCCCCGAGGGCCCAGCCGGCGATCTCGTCCATGAGGGTGGCCTGCAGCCCGCCGTGCAGCACGCCGGGGGGGCCGTCGTGGCCGGCCTCGGGGGTCCAGTCGGTGAAGACATCGTCCCCCTCGCGGAAGAACTTCAGCCGCCAGCCGCGCTCGTTGTGGGGTCCGCAACCGAAGCAGACCTGCTCCTCGCCGAAGAGGTAGGGATCGAGTGGCTCCATGGGCGCCACTTCCAAGCAGGGGAGGGGGGGCACCGTCAAGGGCTCGCCCCGCCCGGCTCCGCTACTCGTCCTTCTGGCGGCGCGCCTCGGTCCGCTGCCACTCACCCTCGGCCTCGAAGGTGAGGGCGATGGAGTTCAACGAGTGGCGCAGCCCGCTCGGGGCCGGTCCGTCCTCGTAGGCCCAGCCCACGTGGCCGTTGCAGCGGGAGCAGCGCAGGTCGTGGCGGGTCTTGCCGAAGGCGGTCTTGGTGTACTTGTCGAGGGCGTCCGGAGCGGCGGGCTCGGAGAAGGAGGGACGGCCGTCACCGGCGTCGTACTTGCTCTCCGAGTGGAAGAGGATCTGACCGCAGGCCCCGCAGCGATAGACGCCCTTCTCGTGGTGGTCCCAGTAGGCGTTGGCGAAGGCCCGCTCGGTCTTGCGCTCGCGCAGGACCTGGTACTGCTCGGCCGAGAGCCGCCGGGCCCACTCCCCCTCCGAGAGATCGATCTTCCCCTGCTCGGGCAGCGGCTTGGTGAGGCTGCGGCTGGTCGCGGTGTTGGCCGAGGCCGAGGGCACGAGCCCCAGGGCGAGGCCGAGCCCGAGGACGACGAGCAGCCGTCCGACGTGGTGCGTCAGGGAGGAGGGAGCGTGGTGGAGCATCGGAGCAGGCGCATCATAGCCACCGAAACGGAATTTTCCACCCCGATCCCCTTTTGGGGGCGGAATCTCCCGACCCGGTTTGGAGCCTAGCGGCTGGCGAGGAGCCGCCAGCGGCCCTTCTGCCGGTCCTTCTCGCCCTCGAAGACCAGGGCGATGGAGTTCAGGGAGTGGCGCAGGCCGGTGGGGGCGGGGCCGCCGTCGTAGACGTAGCCGAGGTGGCTCTGGCAGCGGGCGCAGGTGACCTGGACCCGGGCCCGGCCGAAGCCCGGGACGTAGCGGGCGTCGATCGCCTCGGGGTGGATCGGCCGGGTGAAGGAGGGCCAGCCGGTCCCGGCGTCGAACTTGTGGCGGGAGTGGTAGACGACGTGCCCGCAGCCGGCGCAGCGGTAGACGCCCTCCTCGTGGTTGTCCCAGTAGGCGCCGGAGAAGGCGTGCTCGACCCCACCCTCGCGCAGGAACTTGAACTGCTCCTCGGTGAGCCGGTCCTTCCAGGCCTCCTCCGGCAGCACGACCTTGCCGCGAGAGGGGAGGGGGTCCAGCTCGACCCGGGTATCACCACCGCCGGCGCTGGCGCAGCCCGCCATGGCCGGGATCAGGAGGCCCAGGAGGGCGAGGAAGGTGAGGAGGGAGGGCAGCTTCTTCGACCGGGGGTGACTCGTAGCGCTCATCGGGGACCTTCAGCGTCAGGAGGAGGGGTTGTCCTACACTTCCTCACTTGTACCCCTGCGGTGGGCTACGTCGATTTTTCTGCCCGGAAACGGTCTAAGTCCTCGGAACCAGGATCCGCCTCGCCGTGCACGTCCACGTACACGTACACGTGCTCGGTCTTTCCCGAGGCTTCCGTTCGTGAGGACCGGTACCCGGGAGACCCCGTGCACGTTCACGTGGACGTGCACGTGTACGGGTCTGTCCTCGCGGTCAGTACCGGAAGGTGGACCCCCCGATGAACTCCCGGAGCAGGCTCGTCGAGGGCACGGCGTCCGGCAGGATCGGCACGATGGGGGTGAGCAGCTCCAGCAGCCCGTGGGCCCGCACCCGGGAGGGATGCGAGCGGGGCACCTCGAGCAGGTAGCGCCAGGCGAAGGTCTTGAGGACCCCCAGCTCGAAGACGAGGGAGGAGTCGAAGGTGGCGTGGGCCCGGTGGGCGTGGGGGAAGATGTGCCGCTCCTCACCCCGGCGGACGCTCGGCCAGCGCTCGATGGTCTCGGCGGCCATGGTGCCGCGGTAGCGGCGATCCCGGATGATCCGCCGCAGGAGGCGCAGGTCCGTGGTGTGCATCCGGTGCTGGTGGTCCCGATCCGGCGGCGAGACGGCGTTGACGTAGAGCCGGAAGCAGCTCTCCTGGGGCAGCTCGCGGGTGAGCTCGGGGTTCAGGCCGTGGATGCCCTCGATGAGCAGGATCTGCTGGGGCTCCAGGACGAGTGGGCGCCAGGTCTCCTTCGAGGCGGGGCGCTCGTTCTTGAAGTCGAAGTGGGGGACCCGGACCTCCTCGCCCCGCTGGAGGGCGGCGAGGTGGTGCTGGAGGAGCGCGAGGTCGAGGGCCTCGAGGGCCTCGAAGTCGTACTCGCCGCTCTCGTCCCGGGGGCAGTCGACGCGGTCGCGGTAGTAGTCGTCGAGGCCGATGATCACCGGCTCGATGCCCGCGACCTTCAGCTGGAGGGAGAGGCGGCGGACGGTGGTCGTCTTGCCGGCCGAGGAGGGGCCGGCGAGGGTGACGATGCGCACCGTCTCGCGCTTCTCGGCGATGAGCGCGGCGATGTTCGCCAGATCGCGCTCGTGGCGGGCCTCGGTGATGCGGATGCAGTCCTCGATGTCGCCGTAGAGGATGTGGTGGTTCAGATCGCCGATGGTCGCGACGCCCACCTGGCGGTTCCAGGCCCGGTGGATGTTGGTGATCCGCAGCAGGTGGTGGTCGTCCTCGCCCAGCTGAACCGGGGTCTCCTCCGGCCAGCGGACGATCAGGCCGTTCTCGACGGCGGTCACCTGGAGGGCGCCCACCCTCCCGGTGCTGCGGGCGACCACCCCGTACTTCAGGTCGTGGTAGCTGCCGAGGGTGAGCACCGGGACGGTGGCCTCGGGCCAGGCCGCCAGCAGCCGCTCACGGCTGGGGTGCCCGGGGCCGAGGAGGGCCTCGGCGGCGTCGAGGGAGAGGAGCTGGCTCTCGAAGCGCAGGTCGGCGTCGACCAGCGAGGCGATGCTGCGCTCGAGCTTGCCGGCGAGGTCCTCGAGGGCCTTGCCGACGATGAGCACGCCCTCCTCGTCCCGCACCCGGAAGCGCTGGCCGCTCGGGAGGGAGGGGCCGATGGAGACCTCGACGTCGGGCGCGGCGCGCTCGGCGGCGGCCAGGAAGAGGTAGCGCGCCGAGAGGGAGAGGACCCGCCGGCCCGTCGCCCGGGCCTGATCGACCGGAGCGACGGTGGCCGAGGAGGCCAGGGGGGTGGCCAGATCGTAGAGGTGATTGTCGACGGTGGCCGCCACCACCTCGGGGCCGAAGGCGCCCGCCTGGGCGAGGACGTCTGCCGCCAGGGTGCCCCGGGGCACCTCCAGCGAGCTCTCACCCACGCGGACCCGGATGGTGGGGCCACTCTCGCTCGATGTCATCCTGACAGGCTAGACCGATTCCAGCCTGGCCCGAAAGCGCTCTAGAGGTCCGTCACCTGCGAGGCCAGCCTCCGGACGATGTCGGCGGACTCGAGGATGGGCTCGCCCCTCTGCACCAGGCAGGGAACCTGGAGCTTGCCGGTGAGCTTCTCGAGGGCCTGGGCGTCGGTCTCCCGCTCGGTGATGTTCCGCAGGGGGAGGCTCGCCTCCAGGTGCAGGTTCACCCGCGCGTTGAGGGCGACCTTCGAGAAGCCGCAGCCGGTCTTCACGAAGAGCTCGCTGCCCGCCGGTAGGCCCGCGGGGGCCGGGGCGTCCTCGAGCTTCGGCGCGTAGTCCGCGTCGAGCTGCTGACAGAGCTCGAGCAGGCCGCCGATGTCCCGCTCACCCGCGGGGGTGACGGACTCGGACCAGACCACCGTCCCGCCGGCGTCGATGAGCACGGTCGCCCGGTCGGTGATTCCCCGGTCGACCAGGTAGAGGCCGTAGCTCGCGGCCACGGCGCCCTTCGGGTTGAAGTCCGAGAGGAGGGGGAAGGAGATGCCACCCAGGTCGTGGGCGGCCCAGTTGGCGTGGGAGTGGACGCTGTCGATGCTTGCACCCAGGACCTGGGTGTGAGCCGCCGTGAAGGCCGGGAGAAGGGCCTCCAGCGCCGGCACCTCGCGGCTTCAGGTAGGGGTGAAGTCGAGGGGATAGAAGACCAGCAGCACGTGCCGCTTGCCCGCGAAGTCCTCGAGGGCGACGGTCCGGCCGAGGTGGTCCTGGAGCCTGAAGGCCGGGGCCTTCTCACCGGGAGCGATCATGAATTCCTCCAGGGAGGGAGAGCAGGGGAGCGTCGCTCCGGCACGATCGCGCCGGAGAACCACAGTCATAGGCCGGAGCGGAGCGCTTGTCCCGCCCCGGCGTCGGTGACCCCCCCGGGCCCTCGTGGTAGCCCTTCCTCGATGATCTCCAGACTGGGAAAGGTCCTGAGCCACTGGGCCGCGCGCTTGGTCCCGGATCCCTTCGTCCTCGCCCTGGGCCTCACCCTCGCGGTGGGCCTGCTCGGCCTCGCCCTCACCGGCGGAGAGCTCTTCACCGTGGGCGCCGGCTTCGTGAGCGGCTTCTCCTCGCCGGGGCTGCTCGGTTTCGCCCTCCAGATGTGCCTGGTGCTGGTCACCGGCCACGCCCTGGCGCTCTCGCCCCCGGTGCAGCGCGCCGTGGCCCGCCTGGCCCGCCTGCCCCGCTCGGCGGGCAGCGCCGCCCTGATCGTCGCGGCGGTGGCCTGCCTGGCGGGCGTCGCCCACTGGGGGCTCGGGGCCATCGTGGGCGCCTTCCTGGCCCGGGAGATGGGGCGCCACGCCGCGGCCCGGGGGTTGAAGCTCCACTATCCGCTGCTCGGAGGCGCGGCCTACTCGGGCCTGGCGGTCTGGCACGGGGGCTTCTCGGGCTCCGCGCCCCTGAAGGTGGCCGAGGCCGGCCACTTCACCGAGGCGATCGTGGGGGTGCTGCCCATCACCGAGACCCTCTTCTCGCCCCTCAACCTGGTGGTCACCGGCGCGCTGCTGCTCCTGATCCCGGCGCTCTACTACGGGCTCACCCCCCGGGACGAGGCCGAGCTGGTGGCGCCCGACCTGCCTCCCTTCGAGGAGGAGGCCAGGGAGCGCGAGCCCATCGACAGCGTGCCGGCCTGGCTCCAGGAGAGCCCGCTGGTGGGGGTGGGCGCCGGCGCCGCCGGCCTCGCGTTGCTGCTCGCATTGATCGTCACCGACCGGCTGGGCCTCGACCTCAACTCGGTGAACCTCTTCTTCCTCTTCCTCGGCCTCGCCCTGCAGGCGCGCCTGCGGCGCTACGTCGAGGCCGTGGCGGACGGCGCCCGCGGGGCCGGCGCGATCATCCTCCAGTTCCCCTTCTACTTCGGCATCCTCGGCATGATGAAGGCGTCGGGGATGATCGACTGGATCAGCGAGACCATGGTTTCGATCGCCACCGCCTCCACCTTCCCGACCCTCGCCTTCCTCTCGGCGGGGCTGGTGAACCTGCTGGTGCCCTCGGGCGGCGGCCAGTGGGCAGTGCAGGGGGAGATCCTCCTCTCGGCGGGCAAGGCCCTCGGCGTGGCGCCGGGCACCACGGTGATGGCCTTCGCCTACGGCGACGCCTGGACCAACATGCTCCAGCCCTTCTGGGCCCTGCCCCTGCTCGGGATCATGGGGCTGAAGGCCCGGGAGATCATCGGCTACACCGCCGTGGTCTTCCTCCTCATGGCGCTGGTCGTGCCCGCGCTGCTCCTGCTCATGGCCTGAAGCGGCCGTCGTTGACAGCCTTCCGGGCCCCCTCTATGGGATCGCCCCATGAACAAGGTCTTGAGCTCCGCGAAGGAGGCTGTGGCCGACATCCATGATGGCGTGACCATCATGTCCAGCGGCTTCGGTCTGTGTGGCAACCCCGAGAACCTGATCCAGGCGCTGCTCGAGAAGGGCGTGAAGGATCTGCACATCATCTCGAACAACTGCGGCACCACCGACAAGGGGCTCGGCGTGCTGCTGGCCGCGGGGCAGGTGAGGAAGATGACCTCCTCCTACGTGGGGGAGAACGCCGTCTTCGAGAAGCTCTTCCTCTCGGGTGAGCTCGAGGTCGAGCTCAACCCCCAGGGCACCCTCGCCGAGCGCATCCGGGCCGGCGGCGCCGGCATCGGCGGCTTCTATACCCCGACCGGCTACGGCACCCAGATCGCCGAGGGCAAGGAGACCCGCGAGATCGACGGCAAGATGATGGTCCTCGAGACCGCGCTCCACGCCGAGTTCGCCCTGGTGAAGGCCTGGAAGGGCGACAAGTCGGGCAACCTCGTCTACCGCAAGACCGCCCGGAACTTCGCGCCGATGATCGCGACGGCCGGCAAGATCACCATCGCGGAGGTCGAGGAGCTGGTCGAGGTCGGCGAGCTCGATCCGGATCAGATCCACACCCCCGGCATCTACGTGCAGCGCATCATCAAGGGCGAGAAGTACGAGAAGCCCATCGAGCAGCTGACCCTTTCGGAGAGGAAGTAAGCGATGGCCCTCACCCGCAACCAGCTCGCCGAGCGCATCGCCCACGAGCTCGAGGACGGCTTCTACGTCAACCTCGGCATCGGCATGCCCACCTTGATTCCGAACTACGTCCCCGAGGGGAAGACGGTCATCCTGCAGTCCGAGAACGGGATGCTGGGCATCGGTCCCTTCCCCTTCGCGGGGGATGAGGATCCGGACCTCATCAACGCCGGCAAGCAGACCATCACCGAGCTGCCCGGCACCTCCTACTTCTCCTCGGCCGAGTCCTTCGCGATGATCCGCGGCGGGCACGTCGACATGTGCGTCCTCGGGGCCATGCAGGTCTCGGGCAAGGGCGACCTGGCGAACTGGATGATCCCCGGCAAGATGGTGAAGGGGATGGGCGGCGCCATGGACCTCGTCGCCGGCTCGCGCCGGGTCGTGGTCATGATGGAGCACGTGGCCCGCAACGGCGCGCTGAAGATCCTGAACGAGTGCGACCTCCCGCTCACCGGCGTGGCCTGCGTCCACGAGATCGCCACCGACCTCGCGTGGATGAAGATCACCGACGAGGGGCTGGTCCTCACCGAGCTCGCCCCGGGCGTGACGGTCGAGGAGGTGCAGGAGAAGACCGAGCCGAAGCTCATCCTCCACCCCGAGCTGCGGGAGATGAAGGTCTCCGTCTGAGCCTAGCGAGGGTAGCGGGCCATGGCGCCGAGGTTGTGCACCTTGGTGTAGCCCGCGGCCTTGAGCGCCTTGGCAGCCACCGCCGAGCGGCTGCCCGAGAGGCAGAAGACGACCACGCCCCGCTCCTTGGGGCCGACCTCGGCCATGCGCTTCTGCAGATCGTGGACCGAGATGTTGCGGGCGCCGGGCAGGCTGCCCACCGAGAACTCGTTGGCCGAACGCACGTCGAGGAGGAGCGCGCCCTCCTTGGCCAGGCGGGCGGCCGCGGCCCCGTCGATGTCCGGCCGCTGGCTCATCTTCAGGAGGAGGAAGAGGGCCACGACGACGCCGATGATGATCCAGGGTGTCATGAGGGGGTGGGGTAGGCCCCGGCTCGCACGAAGTCAAGCGAGGGCCTGGCCGCCGGGCCTCGCCCTAGTGGCTGAAGCGCACGTCGTCGAAGGCCGCCAGGCTCGCCAGGGGATCACCGGGGTTGGAGAGGATCTCCCAGGTGAAGGTGACGGTCTGACCGGCCAGGTGAGAGACGTCGTGGGTCGCCTGGTTCCACCCCTCGGAGTCGGTCCTGCAGAGGCGGGCGTTCTGCAGGATCACCGCGCCGTTGGCGTAGAGGGAGAGCTGGTCCCAGTAGGGTGGGTCGCAGATCTCATCCGAGTAGAGGTAGATGAAGTAGTCGAGGCTCACCGGCGCCGCCGGGACGATGACCGTCTGGGAGAGGCGCGCGACGTGGCGGTCGTCCTGGGCGTAGCCGATCCAGCCGACCATCGTGCCGGAGACCGCGACGCCGCCGAGGGAGGAGGCCGGCACGATCAGGCCGGCGGGCTCCTCGACCCAGCCGACCCCCGGGCCCTGCTCGAAGTCCCCGTTGACGAAGGCCGTGGTCGGCCCGCCGCCGCCGCCGCCTCCACCCCCGCCGCCCCCGTCGTCGGGCGAGGGGAAGCAAGCCGGGAGGAGCAGGGCGAGGGACAGGGCGAGCAGGCGTGACATGACGCCCCCCTATGGTTGGGTGGAGCCTACTGGCGGGTGCCGTCGAAGGTGCCGCTGACGACGTGCTGGTTGCCGGAGAGATCCAGGTGACCGGTCCACTGACCGGCGTCCATGTGCAGCGGGTGCCGCTGGCCGTCGTCGCCGTCGAGGTCGGCGATGCCGTCGAGGGTGAGGATCGAGGGGCCGCTGCCGGCCAGGCCGTCGATCTGACCGTCGATCTGGTTGGCGATGTAGCCCAGGCCGGCGTCGCAGGAGGCCTCGAGCTGGGAGGCGGGGATCTGCACCAGACCCAGGTCCAGCTGGCCGTCGGCGGCGCCGTCGGAGGCCTCGATCTCACTGGCCACGGCCTGGCAGTCGATCACCGAGCGCAGGAGGTCGTGGGTGGTGGTCGCGCCGTTCCCGGCGATGTCGGGGTAGACCAGGTTGGTGAGCACGACCCGGTAGAGGCCCACGAAGGGGATCTCCAGGTCGTGCGAGGGGACGATCAGGCGGGCGTCCTCGGCGACCTGCACCGGGTAGAGGGCGCGGGTCTCGGGGAGGCCGGCGGCCGCGAGGTCGACGGTGTGGGGCTGCCCCTTCCAGACGAAGCGGGCGGCGTGCCAGAGCTCGTCGGACTGCAGCTGACCGGTCGCGCTGGTGGGATCCTGGGCGATGACCATCGTCGCGTCGACCCCGAACTGGGTCACGAGGCGGGCGGCCTCGCCCACCCGCTGGAAGAGGCCCTGCAGGCCGGCGGGGATGACGTCCACGAGCAGGTCGTCGACGAGGGAGATGACCATCTCCTCGATGGGGCCGAGGCTGAAGCCGAGCTCGGTCTGGATCCACCCGACCAGGTAGCGGGCGGGATCGTCCGGATCGTCGAAGAGCTGATCGAGGACGGAGAAGACGCCGCCCAGATCGCCCGGCAGCGCGTTGCCGAAGTCGAAGCTGTGGGAGACCGCCCAGGTGCCGGTGGCGTCGAGGCCGAAGGGCAGGAGGCGGACGACCACGCCGCCGTTCTCCTCGGGGGCGAGGACGAGGCCGTCGACGCAGCCGGAGGCCATCTCGGCGCCGGTCTGGGTGCCCACCGCCACGACGGTGAGGGGGACCTCGGTCTTCACGCGGGTGAAGAGGAGCGAGCTCTGGAGATCGGGGAGGAGCTGATCGCCGAGGGGAGCGAAGCTCTGACCGGCCTCGATGCCGGCGCAGTCGATGCCCTCGGCCACGGTCACGCTCACCTCGTCGACCGGCCAGCGGGCCTGCGAGGCGTAGAGCACGCCCACCCGCAGGGTGGCGGGGAGGGGCTCGACCACGGCCGGCTCGATGATGGTCAGGGGGAACTCGGCCTCGCCACCCAGGGAGTGGACGGCCACCACGATCACCTCACCGAGGCCCGGGCCGGCGTCGAGCTCGGCGGCGGCCAGGCCGTTCTCGCGGGTGAGATCGAACTCGGCGGTCAGCTGGGCCTCGCCGGTGACGGTGCGCAGCTCGAAGCGGACCACCTCGGCGGCCATCGGCTCGTCGTCGCGCAGCACCTGGAAGGGCACCTGAACGTGGCTGCCCGCCTCGGCCTCGAAGACGCCCTCGTGCGTCGCCACGATCTTCCAGACCGGGCCGTCGACGGGATCGAGGTTCGTGCCCTCACCGCCGCCATGCAGCTCGGAGTAGGGCGCAGGCACGACGTTCTCGCTGCCGCAGCCGCCGGCGAGCGCGAGGACGGTGGAAGCAGCGATGGCGAAGAGGAACTCGGCGCGAAGCAGGCGAGTCATATCGAAAAACCTCCGGTCGGCCGCGGTGCATCCGCAGGCCACCCCCGTTCGAATTCGCGCGCTGTATACAGATGTAGGACAAGGTATGCAAGTATCCCACGCCTGACATCTCGCGTGAGAAAAAGGGGCCGTGAAGACGGCTACTTGCGAGATCCGCCCGGTCGCGCGACCCCTAGGGGCCGACGCTCTGCCAGGCCGGATCGTGGGCGACGAGGGCCCCGATCCAGGTGTTCAGATCGACGCCCTCCACGCTGTGGCCGCCGGGGTTCGAGCCGAGGAAGGTGTGGAAGTCACCGCGCTCGTAAAAGGACGCCGCGTTGCTGTGGCCGAGCATGACCCGGTCCCGCAGATCGATCAGGCCGGCCTCGAAGTCGGCGGCGGGCATGGTGGCCGGCCGGCTGCAGTCGGCGCTGTAGCCGTAGGAGAAGAAGGTCCGGATGGTCTGATCGCCGGTCGAGGAGAGCAGGCCGAGGTTGCTCCCGGGATAGCGCTCGGCGAGGTAGGGCATGAAGTTCACGATGCCGCCGCCGTCGGCCCCGAAGCAGTCGGCGCAGTCGGCGGGGAGGGTGGCCTCGAGGTTCCAGAGGTCCTTCCACTGCGCCTGCAGGCAGGGCTTGAGGTAGTCGTCGGCCATCGGGGGGCCCGCGTCGTCGAGGAGATCGACGCGCGTGCAGCCGAAGGCCTCCTGCGTCTGGGGGAAGTTGAGCGCCGCGCCGAAGCCGCCGGCGCTCGAGCCGGTGAGGAGCACCTGGCTCGCGCCCTCGAAGGTCGGCACCAGGCGCCCGAGGGCCGCCCGGAAGTTGTCCCAGCCGATCTGCGTCCGGTTCTGGGCGCCGATGAAGGCCGAGCCGGCGTGGACGTCGCCCGAGCAGTAGGGGACGAAGACCATGTTCCAGTCGTGGACGGGGTTGGCGGGATCGGTCGAGTCGAAGATGCCGCGGTCCGCGTTGCTGCTCGCGAAGGAGGCGAAGTCGGCGCCGTCGAAGCCGTTCTGGTTGGCGACCGTGGCGCAGGTGAAGCGATCGAAGCAGGCGCCGCCCCCCTGCAGGTAGATCATCAGCTTGTCGGAGGCGGGGTTCATCCGGATCCCGAAGCCGGTCTGCGAGCCGTCCATGCAGCGGGACTCGGGCACGTCGACCCAGGTCCAGGCGCCGGCGGGCGCGGTCACCGGCGCGCCGCGCGTCAGGGTCGGATCCGGTTCGCACTGCCAGGCCACGCCGCCGTCGCCCCCGCCGCCGTCGGGATCGCCGCCGCCGTCGCTCGCGCCGCCGTCCGCGCCGCCGCCGTCCGGCTCGCCGGTCTCCACCGCCGGCCCGCAGGCGGCGAGGGTCAGGGAGAGGAGGAGGCCGGTGACGAGGGTCGCGGTGCGTGACATGGCGTGCAGCCTAGCGAAGTGGGGGAGGGATCGCCCGCCGATTTCCGAGACGTAAGGCCGCTTGATATCGTCAGACCGCCGGGCTTCCGGCGTCGCTGGTGGGCAACCCGGACAAGGAGGAGGCACCCCATGGGAATGGGCTCGGGCGGGATGGTCATCATCGAGATGCAGCGGCAGATGAAGGCCGCGCGCGGTGGTCAGGACCTCTGGGGCGGCCTCGTCTTCGCCCTCGGCCTCTACGGGCTCTTCGGCACCATCCTCCCGGTGCTCGGGTCCCTGATCCTGGTCGTCGCCATCGCGATCCGCGTGCGGCAGGACCACATCGTCTTCGGCATGATCGACGCCCTCGATCCGAGCGTGCGCACCTCCTTCCCCTGGAGGCTCTGGGCGCTCCTGCTCTCGGCGGCGGTCGTCGCGATCCAGCTCGGCACGATCGCGCTGCTCGAGCCCTGGCTCGTCGCCTACGTCGACACCGGCGCGGCGAGCGCGGCGCTGATGCTGGCCCTCGTCCCCGTCGGCCTCTTCGTCTTCGCGGTCGAGGCCTACTTCGATCCGGTCCGCCTCGGCCTGATCACCGAGTGGGTGCTGCGGCGCCGCCAGCGCTGAGGCTGGCACCGTCCCTGCAAAGACCTCTGCCCGAATGCTCCGATCAGCCAGGGAGCACCGGCACAGAGGGGCCGGTGCGTGGTGGGCTGCGCACACCTGTGCGCACCTTGCGTCGCGCCGGACGCTCCGGGGGGCGGCCCTCGCCCTGCTGCTCGGCGCGCTGGCGCTGCCGGCCACCCGGGCGGAGGCCGGGAAGGACGTCTACGCTCCCTGCCTCTCGCAGAAGCGCAAGGCGCGGCTGCAGCAGCTGACCCGGATGTCCCGGGACCAGGAGGCCTTCCGCCCCTCGGGGATCTGGCTGCCGCCCCTCTTCGTCTCCGACTCCACGCGCCGCTTCCGCTGGATCGGCGGCGTCTACGCCGACTACTCCGACCCCGAGGACGACACCTACACCCGCCTGGCCCTGCCGCTCCTGCTGCATGACTGCCGCCCGGGCTCACGCCTCCTGGTCACCCCCCTCTTCGGCTCCCGGCGGGACGAGGCCGGCATCGCGGGCGTGGTCGGGCCCTACTTCTATCGCCGCGACGCGCTGGCCTCGAGCGACGTGCTCTTCCCCCTGGTCTGGAGCCTCCGGGAGCGCGCGCGGCCGGAGGGGCCGGTGACCTGGCGCAACAGCGCCGTCGTCCCCTTCTACTTCGACTGGCAGCGGGACGACGCGCGCACGGTGCTGGTGCCGCCGCTGCTCTACGGCCGCAAGAGCGACGCCGCGGGCGTGGCGGGGGTGGTGGGGCCCTACTTCTACCGGCGCGACGCGCTGGCCTCGAGCGACGTCCTCTTCCCGCTGATCTGGAGCCACCGGGAGCGAGACCTGCCCGGCGGCCCCTACGTCCGGCGCCGGCTGGTGCTCGGCCCCTACTACCAGCAGACCGACCCCGGGGGCTGGAGCGCCGGGCTGCTGCCCTTCTGGATCGGCGGCCGCGAGGGCGAGCGGCGCTGGGACGTCGTGCCGCCCCTCCTGCTGCATCGCGAGGCCTGGCCCGGCCACCTGCGGGTGCGGGTGGCCCTCGCGAAGTACGAGCGTGACCCCGACGAGTGGCGCTTCTCCCTGCCGCCCCTGATCTGGGCCGGCGGGGACGGCAGCGAGAGCTACGCCCTCGGTCTCCCGGTCTTCGCCGACTGGCACAAGCGGGACCGCTTCCGCTTCACCCTGGTCGGCCCCTTCTTCCGCTACCACCGGCCCCTGCGGGGAGGCGACGCGGAGCAGGAGGACCACCGCCGGTGGGCCGCCGGGATCGTCCCCCTCTGGATCGGCGGCCGCAAGCGCGCCCGGCGCTGGGATCTCGTGCCCCCCCTCCTGATGTGGTGGGACCGCGGCGGCCGGGAGACGACCTTCACCGCCCTGGGCTCCTGGTACCACCGCGACGATCGGGGCTTCACCCTGGGACTGACGCCGCTGGTCTACGTCGCCCGCCGCCCCGAGCGGCAGCACACCCTGGTGCTGCCCTTCTTCGGCCACCTGCAGGGCCCCGACCGGGAGACCACCTTCGTCGGGCCCTTCTACTCCCACCACCGCGACGGCCACTTCTCGGCCGGCGCCTTCCCGCTGTGGATGGCCTGGGGCGGCGAGGGCCGGCGGGTCGACGTGCTGCCGCCGCTCTTGACCCTGCGGCTCTCGGAGGACGGGGGCGAGCGCGTCCGCTTCTGGTCGGTGCAGAGCTGGTACTTCAAGGACGGCGAGGACTTCCGCGCCGGCTCCTTCCCCTTCTTCTTCGCGAAGAGGGAGGGGCGGCAGCACTCCCTCTTCATCCCGCCGCTGGCGACCTACCACGGCGGCGACGGCGAGGAGGAGACGACCGTCGTCCTGGGCTCCTGGTACAAGAAGCGCCCCAACGGCTTCTCCCTCGGCCTGACGCCGCTCCTCTTCGCCGGGCGGGAGGGCTCGCGGCGGCACTTCGTCCTCTTCCCCCTGGCCTGGGACTTCGACGACGGCTGGACCCGCACCACCCTGGTGCTCAACACCTTCTACCAGCGCCGGATCGACGGCTGGCGGGCGGGCTTCGTGCCCCTCTACTTCGGCGGCAAGACCGGGCACCGGCGCTGGGATCTGGTGCCGCCCCTCTTCATCCACCTCGCCCAGGGCGAGGGGCCCGAGCGCAAGGACAGCGTGCTCTTCGGCCCCCTCTACCGGCACCGCATGGCCCAGGGCTGGCACGCCGGCCTCGCGCCCCTCTACTTCGGCGGGCGGCACGCCACCGGCGGCTACGACGTCGTGCCGCCCCTGCTCCTGGCGCGCTGGCGGGACGAGCAGGGCACCCGCCTCTGGTTCGCCAACACCTGGTACCGCCACCGCCCCGACGGCACCTTCTCCTTCAGCAGCTTCCCGCTGGCCTTCGCCGGCCGCACCGAGCACCGGCACTGGCTCTCGATCCCGCCGCTCCTCTTCCACCACTCGGGGCGCGAGGGCGTGGAGCGGACCCTGGCCGGGCCCCTCTACCTCTCCCGGGTGGGCGAGAAGCGCACCCGCGCCCTCTTCCCCCTCTTCTTCAGCCGGCGCACCCCGGAGATGCAGCTCGACCTGGCCCTGCCCGGCTTCTACCGCTACCGGGACGCCGAGGGGTGGGAGGCGGGGCTGCTGCCCCTCTGGGCCGGCGGGCGCAACTCGCGCCGCAGCTTCCACATCATCCCGCCCCTCTTCGCCTACTGGCAGAAGACCGAGGACGAGCTGCGCCTGGGGTTGCTCAACACGCGCTACGTGAAGCGGCCCGACGGACATGCGCTGACCGTCTTCCCCCTCCTCTTCGAGGGCCGGCGAGGGGACCGCCACCACCTGGTGGTGCCGCCCCTCCTCTTCGACTTCGCCTCGCCCGAGCGGCGCCTCACCGTGGTGGGGCCCTTCTACCGGGCGCGCAGCGAGAGCGGCTGGCGGGCGGGCGTCTTCCCCCTCTACCTCGGGGCGCGCACCGACGAGCGCTCGACCGATCTGATCCCGCCCCTGCTGACCTGGCGCAACGTCCACGCGGGGCGCACCTCGCTGGTGGTGGGCCCCTTCTACCGGGTGAAGGACGAGGCCGGCTGGAGCGGCGGCCTCTTCCCCCTCTACTTCGGCTCGCGCAACGAGCGCTTCGACTACGACCTCGTCCCCCCGGCCCTCTTCTACCGCCGGGTGCAGGGGGAGGACGCGACCCTGGTGGCCGGCCCCTACTTCCGCCTGAAGCGGGGCGAGTCGGTCTCGGGCGGGCTCCTGCCCCTCTTCCTCCACGGGCGGGAGGGCGAGCGCCGCTGGACCCTCGTGCCGCCGCTGCTGGCCTACCACTCCCGCGAGCCCGGGCGCTCGACCTTCTGGATGCTCAACACCTGGCACCGGCGAAGGGGCGAGCGGGTCTCCTGGGGCTCCTTCCCCCTCGTCTTCGCCCGGCGCAGCCCCGAGGCCTCCTCCCTGACCCTGCCGCCCCTCCTGATGCACTTCGGCCGCACCCCCGAGGGGAGCACGACCTGGGTCGGCCCCTTCCTCCACCACCGGCGCGGCGAGCGCTCGACCACCGTGGTGGGGCCGGCCTTCCTCCACCGCCGCGGCGGGCGCTGGAGCGCGGGGCTGGCGCCGGTGCTCTTCGCCGGGGGAGGGGAGGGCCACGCCCACGCCTACCTGCCGCCGATCTTCTTCTACCGGCAGCGGCCGGACCGCTCGCGGCTGACCCTGCTGCCGCTCCTGCACTACCGGCGCGACGCGGACGAGGCGACCCTCTACACCCCGCTGGCCTACTACCGCAGCCACCCGGAGGGGCACGCCTTCTACTCGCCGGTGGCCGTCTCCTACCGCAACGGCGATCGCTTCCTGCACTCGGTGGTGGGCCTCTACTGGCGCGGCGCCGGCCCCGACCTCGCGGCCACGGTGGTGGCCCCCTTCTACTGGGACCTGCGCTTCCCGGGCAGCGGCACCCGCTTCCGGGCGCTGGCGCCGATCTACTGGAGCTTCCAGGGCGAGCAGGAGGAGACCCACATCCTGCTCAACATCGCCTGGTCCAGCGGCGTGGGGCCCAAGGGGCCCTCCTACAGCTTCCGGATCGTGCCCCTCTTCTCCTACCAGCGCTACCACCCCGATCACCTCAAGTGGCAGGTGCTCGAGGGGCTGGCCGGCTACGAGCGCGAGGGCGAGCGGCGGCGCTACCGGGCCTTCTACGTCTGGACCCGCCCGACCGGGGGCGAGGTGGCGAGCGAGCCTAGGCCGCCTTCAGGCTCGGAGCCTCCGCCGCCGGTGGAGGCAGCTCCCGCAGGCTGACCATCCTTCCCGAGTCCGCGTCCCAGACGTCGAGCTTCAGGCAGGCCCACACGTCGGCGAGCCGCCAGGAGGTGCGGCCGGGGCTCTGCAGCTCGGGGATGGCCTCCATCGCGTCGCGCAGCCGGTAGAAGGGGATGCGGTGGTTGAGGTGGTGCACGTGGTGGTAGCCGATCTCGCCGGTGAACCAGTGCATCAGGGCGCTCATCTCGAAGAGGCTGGAGCTCTTGAGCGCCGCGTGGGTGTAGTCCCAGTCGCGCCGGCCCTTCAGCTCGATCTCCGGGAAGTTGTGCTGGGCGTAGAAGAGGTAGCTGCCCGCGGCGCAGGCGACGGCCAGCGGGATCACGCCGCCGAAGAGGGCCGCCTGCCACCCGCCCCAGGCGAAGAGGCCCGCCAGGATCGCGGCGTGGAGCGCGAGCGCCACCGGGCCGCCCCAGTGCTGCTTCGGATCGCGCTTGAAGGGCGCGACGCACATCCCCAGGGCGAAGAGGGTGAGGTAGCCGGTGAGCATGGTGAGGGGGTGGCGCACCAGGCGGTAGGCCTTGCGCTGCTTCTCGCTCATGCCGCGGTACATCGCCGCGGTGACCACCGGGTAGGAGCCGATGGCGGAGCCGACCAGCTTCGCGTTGTGCTTGTGGTGGTAGTTGTGGGTCTCGCGCCAGACGCTCGGCGGGGCCAGCACCAGGAAGCCCACCGCGCTCATGAAGGCGCCGCCGAGCCTCGAGTCCACCCAGATCGCCCGGTGCAGGTAGTCGTGGAAGAAGATGAAGGCCCGCACCGTGCACAGGCCCGTGAGGATCGCCGCGGCCAGCCGCGCCCACCACTGGGGCAGGAGCAGCGCCCCGAGCCAGCAGAGGAGCAGCACCGCCAGGGTGGAGAACCAGAGCCGCCAGGTGCGCGCCCGCTCGTCCACCGCGAAGGCCTTGGTGGCCTTGTTGAGCTCGGCGCCGCTGCGCATCTCGGTCACGGACGTGTCGCTGGCGTCGCTCATGCGTGCTCCCCTCGGCCGGATGGCCCCCGCGATCCGGCGGGGGCGTAACTAGCGCCCGGGAGCGCATCTCGCAAGCACGCGAAAGGTCTGACCCTTTCGCCGGGCTGCCTTCAGTTGGAGGCCGGGGCGGGGATCGCAGCGAGTTCCTCTCCGGCGGGCTTCGCGCGATCCTTCAGGGTCAGGAAGAGGGCGACGAAGGCGAGCTCGGCGAAGACCGAGGTCACCACCACGCCGAGGCAGAAGGCCAGGAGGCCCAGGAGGGTCAGCGGGAGGAAGACGAAGGCCCGGCCGCGTTGACCGTGGACCAGGCGCCAGGAGTTCCGCATCGCCTGCAGGGCCCCGACCTCGTCGTCATCCGCCAGCTCGAGCCCGGCGAACATGAACCCCATGGCGACGTAGGCGTAGGGGACGATCGCGAGCAGGAGGCCAATCCCCAGGGCGACGACGGCTCCCGGAGCGAGGGCGTCGCCGCCCTCCAGCGCTCCTGCCGGCAGCTGGGACATCACCAGCTGCAGTAGGCCGTGGTGCCAGGCCGTCAGCGGGAGGTCCAGCACGAGCCAGAGGGCGAGGGTCTGGAGGGCCACCTTCGGGAGCTTGTGGGACTGGCCGAAGAGGGGCCGCAGCGTGGTCTCGCCCTCCCGGAGGAGCTCGAGCATCATCACGTAGAAGCCCAGCTGCAGGACGCCCTGGGCGATCCAGCTGGCCAGCGAGGTCCCGGTGCCCACGACCTGGTAGAGGAGCTCCGGCAGCTCGGTCTCCGGCGAGCGCTGCAGGTTCTCGAAGAAGCGCAGCGCCGCCCGCTCCAGCGCGGCGTCGATGAAGATCATCGCGACGCCCATCAGGAGGGCGGCCAGGAGCAGGCGCCCCCACTGGCGCCGGAAACGCTCCCAGGAGAAGGCGTCGACCGCGCCGATGCTCCAGCTCTCGGGTTCAGGAGGGAGGTGGGTCATCGCCCCGCCCTCCGCGCCCGCGCCTGGATCTCCCAGCGGACGATGCCCAGGAGCACCCGGGCCTCCTCGAGGCGCTCCCGGGGCACCCGCAGCTCGCCGGGCTCGCCCCAGAGGGTGAGCGGGAGGCCGCGGGCGTGGAAGGCGATGCAGACCGCCTCCTCCTCGGCCAGCCCGCGCAGGGTCCCGAGGTGGACCAGGGTCTGCGCGGGGACCGTCCCCCCGACCGAGAGCCGGGGGTGGCCCGCCCGGCGCGCCCGGCGCGGGAGGGGAGGGGGCCGCAGGGGCTGATTCGGGGCTCCGGGCTGGTTCGGCATCACGCACCTCCCACGCTGACTTCGGGTTCAACCCTTCCTGCGCAGGGGGTCCCGGGAACCCGTAGGAGGAAATCCAGCCGCCCTCCTCGAACTTCGAATACCCGTGCTACTGAAGCGTCCCAGAGCGCGGCGGGTATCCACCCCGAAACGACGAGAGAACCTTCGATGAAGCTCACCCACCTCTTCCTCGCCCTCTTCCTCCTCGGCCTCACCGGCTGCCCTCCGGCCGCCATCGAGCGGCGGATCGACCCCTCCTGGGTCGGCACCCCCAAGGCCCGGATGACCGGCTACTTCGTCACCAGCGGCGCGGCCCCCGGCGGCGCCTCGACCGAGAGCGTGCCTCACGGCATCCGCCACGACACGGTCATCGACGAGGCCACCCTGGCCCTGACCGAGTCCGGCCAGACCTGCTTCGACGTGGTGGTCCGGACCTGGTCCGGCGAGGACGAGCCCCTCGAGCAGCTCACGCCGACCTGCACGGTGCGCGACCGGCCGGAGCCGGCGGTGGTCGAGGGCGAGGTCATCGCCGTCCACGATTACAGCGTGATGGGCTCCCGCGAGGTCTTCAGCCTCGAGGGGATCGCGCCGGGCAAGTTCCTCGGCATGTCCCTCTCCGAGCCCGAGGAGAAGACCTTCCGGGTCATCGAGCGCGGCGGCCGCCTCTGCTGCGCGATCAGCGCCTCGGGGCCGGTGGAGCTGCGCCTCACCAGCGAGCGGATGCAGTTCGCCGGCTACCGGTACCAGATCGCCTGGTCCTGGCGCACCCGCTAGCGGACGCTCTCTCCGGCGCGACCGAACCAATTCGGGCTTGATTCTCCATGTGCCCGAAAGGTCTTACCAATTGGGGAAATGGCCCGATTTCGGCCTCCTCCGGCGGATAGCTCACAGGTGATCTGGACCCCTTCCCGGGGGGCCTCGATCGGCCTGCCGCGGCGCGTTGGATTGTCCTGGCAAAACGCGATCTCGATGTGCTATGTGGCGCGCCCTTTTGCCCGGGGGGGCAAATTGGTCAGACGAATCGCGGTCTTAGGGCAACACGCGCCGCGACGGAGGATCCACCCATGAAGGCAGCTCATGCGACCCTCGCCGAGGCCGTCGAGAAGATCGGCGAGCTTCATCCGGAGAACGGTTTCACCTTCCAGGACCTCAAGGGTGCGGAAACGACCTACAGCTTCCCACACCTCGCCGAGCTGACCGCGCACCGCGCCGCCGGCCTGCAGGCGGAGGGCCTGAAGAAGGGCGACCGCATCGGCCTGATCGTCGTCGAGCCCGAGGACTTCGTCATCACCTTCCTCGCCGCGGTGCGCGTCGGCATCATCCCGGTGCCCCTCTATCCGCCCCTCTCGCTCGGCGGCCTCGACGCCTACGCCGAGAAGACGGCCAAGATCCTCGACTGCGCCGGCGCGAAGATCCTCGTCGCCTCCGCTCAGCTGCAGAACGTGCTCTGGGGCATCGTGGGCAAGGTCCCCTCCCTGGACAAGCTGCTCAAGGTCGAGACCCTGGCCGAGTTCCGCGGGACTCCCGAGAAGGTGGAGGTCGGCCCGGACGACATCGCCTTCCTGCAGTACACCTCGGGCTCCACCTCGGATCCCAAGGGCGTCATCGTCACCCACGCCTCGCTGAAGGCGAACTCCGAGGCCATCATGGGCCCCGGCCTGAACGCGACCCCCGAGAAGACCGTGGGCGTCTCGTGGCTGCCGCTCTACCACGACATGGGCCTCATCGGCTTCGTGGTGGCGCCGATGTTCTGGGGCGTGAAGGTCGTCTTCATCCCCACCCTGCGCTTCCTCAAGCGCACCAGCGTCTGGATGGAGACCATCCACCGGCACCGCGGGACCATCTCCTTCGCGCCCCCCTTCGCCTTCGCCCTCGCGGCTCGCAAGGCGAAGCCCAGCGATCTCGAGAAGTGGGACCTCTCCTGCGTCGAGGTCCTCGGCTGCGGCGCCGAGCCGATCAACGCCGAGGCGATCCGGCACTTCAACGAGGTCTTCGGCCCGGGCTGCGGCCTCCCGAAGACCGCGGTGCTGCCCGCCTACGGCATGGCGGAGGCCACCCTGGCGATCTCCCTCAAGCCCCTGCGAGACGAGATGAAGACCCTCGTCGTCGACGCCGAGGCCTTCCAGGAGGAGGGCAAGGTCGTGGCCGCCAACGGCGGCGCCACCATCGAGCAGGTCGCCTGCGGCAGCGCCTTCCCCGAGCACGAGATCTCAGTGAAGTGCCCGGAGAAGGGCGAGGTGCTCGGTGAGGGCCTCGAGGGCGAGATCTGCGTGAAGGGCCCCTCCGTGACCCCCGGCTACTTCGAGAACCCGACGGCGACGGCGGCCACCTTCAAGGGTGGCTGGCTCCACACCGGCGACCTCGGGTTCATCAAGGACGGTCAGGTGTACGTGACCGGCCGCCTCAAGGACCTCATCATCCTCAACGGACGCAACATCCACCCCCAGACGCTGGAGTGGGCGGCCGCGGAGGTGGACGGAGTCCGTCGAGGCAACGTGGTGGCCTTCTCCCGGATGGGAGACACCACCGAGGAGGCGATCGTGGTCCTCGAGACCACCTCGACCGAGCACGATCGCATCGCCGAGCAGGTGAAGGCCGAGATCCAGCGGAGCGTGGGGGTTCCGGTGGCCGAGGTCATCTGCGTGGGTCGCGGCATCCTGCCCAAGACCTCCTCGGGCAAGCTGCAGCGCCGGCGCACCCGGCAGCAGTTCCTCACCGGCAAGCTCGGCACCGAGGGCAACCGCGTCGCCGGGAGCCGGGCCGGAAAAGTAACGCTTGCACGCCACGTCGCGCGGTCCTTGATCACCCGCGCGCGCGCTGCGGCGCCCTCCTTCCGATAATCGCGAACGAACCACGAGAAGACTGCACGAAGGGAGCTCGAGCATGTCGACCCAGGCCGAAGTCGAAGTCAGTTACGACGTCTCCAACGAGTTCTTCCGCCTCTGGCTGGACGAGCGGATGAACTACACCTGCGCGCTCTACGAGGACACCGACAGCCTCGAAGAGGCGCAGATGAAGAAGCTGCACTGGCTGGCGGACGCCGCCAAGGTCAGCCCCGAGGGGCGCTTCCTCGACATCGGCTGCGGCTGGGGTGCCTGCCTGGAGTTCATGGCGACCACCCGCGGCGTGAAGGACTGCACCGGCATCACGCTGTCCCGGTCCCAGCACGCCGAGATCGAGCGGCGGGCCATCCCGGGCGTGAAGGCTCACGTCGTCTCCTACGCCGACTTCCAGCCCGAGCAGAAGTTCGACGCCGTGACCTCCATCTGCATGATGGAGCACATCGCCACCCCCGAGCAGGTGCGCGCGGGCGAGCACATCGCCCTCTACCGGGACTACTTCAAGAAGGCCTGGGAGTGGACCAACCCCGGCGCCTGGTTCGGCCTGCAGACCATCCTGCGCAACCGCGTGCCGCGGAACCGCGAGCACCTGCGGGACATCGGCTGGGTGACCCAGGAGATCTTCCCGGGCGGCCTCTCGCTGCGCCTCGAGGACATCATGATGGCCGTGAACCCCTACTGGGAGATCATGGAGGTCAAGACGCGCCGCGAGGACTACCAGAAGACCTGCGCCGAGTGGCAGCGCCGCCTGCGCCTGAACGAGACCGTCATCCGCGAGAAGTGGGGTGACAAGGTCTTCGACGACTACGACCGCTACCTCGGCGCCTGCGTCACCGGCTTCGAGAACCATTACCAGTCGCTGGCGCAGTATGCTCTGCGCCGCATCGACTAGCCCCCCTTTCGACCGACACCGGAGATTCATCGATGAACGATCAGGAGATCCTGGGCCTCCTCAAGGAGGCCCTCGCCGAGGTGGCCCCCGCGCGCGCCGCCGACTTCGACTCCATCACCCTCGAGGCCACCATCGAGGACCTCGACCTCGACTCCGTCTCCACCATGGAGATGGTCGGCTTCCTCGAGGAGCGGGTCGACGTGATCTTCCCCGACGAGGAGCTCGCCCGCGTCAGCCGCCTGGGCGACCTCGCCGCGCTGATCCGGGGCGAGCGCGTCAGCGCCTGAAGCCCACGGACGACCGACCGCTCCCCACCCAACGCACATAGAGGTGTCCCCATGCGCCAACCGATCGCGATCGTCGGGATGGCCTGCCGCTTCGGCGGCGCAAACGACCTTCACGCCTACTGGGAGCAGGCGCGAGAGGGGCGCGATGCCTTCGCGCCCGTCCCGCCGGATCGGTGGGACACCGAGGTCTTCCTCTCCGACAATCCGCGGGCGACGGACAAGTCCTACGCGCCCCACGGCGCGTGGATAGACGACATCCGGGCCTTCCCGGCCCTGGCGCTGAAGATCCCGCCGCGGCGGGTCGAGGTCATGGATCCGCAGCAGCGCCTCTCCCTCGAGCTGGCCCTGCAGGTCTTCGACGACGCCGGCATCGCCCCGGCCGAGATCGCCGCGCGCTGCGGCGTCTACATGGGCGTCACCGCCACCGAGTACCGCTCGCTCCTCAACAGCCGGGCCACCGCGGCCCTGATGGCCAGCGGCCACCTCGGCAGCGTCGAGGATCCCGAGGCCATCGCCCGGGCCGTCGAGCGGGTCGTGCCCTCCCGGCCCCTCTCGGCGCCGGGCGCGCTGGGCAACATGGTGGCCGCCACGGTCGCCCAGGAGCTGGACCTCAAGGGCCCCGCCTACACCACCGACGCGGCCTGCGCCTCGGCGGCGGTGGCCGTCGCCGACGCCGTGGCCAACCTGCGGGCCGGCACCATCGACGCGGCCGTGGCCGGCGGCGTCTACATCTGCATCACCCCCGACCACCACATCGTCTTCAGCCGCATCGGCGCCATGAGCAAGAGCGGCTACTGCCGCCCCTTCGACTCCCGGGCCGACGGCTTCGTGCAGGGCGACGGCGGCGGCGTGGTCCTCCTCGAGCGCCTCGAGGACGCCATCGCCAAGGGCCGGCGGATCTACGCCGTCATCGAGGGCGTCTCCTCGAACAACGACGGCCGGGGCGACGGCCCCATGGCGCCCCTCGACCAGGGCCAGACCGACGTCATCCTCGACGGGTGGCGGGACGCCGGCCTCGACCCGATGGACCTCGGCTACCACGAGGCCCACGGCACCGGCACCGCGGTGGGCGATCCCACCGAGTTCAAGGCCCTGAACCGGGCCATCGGCGACAAGGCGAGGCGGGTCGCGCTCGGCTCCTCGAAGGCGAACATCGGCCACACGATGTCCGGCGCCGGCGTGGCGGGCCTGATCCGCGCCGCCCTCGCGGTGCACCACTCGAAGCTGCCGCCCATGGCGGGCTTCGAGAAGCCCCGGGACGACATCCCCCTCGAGGGCTCCCCCTTCTTCGTCCCCACCCGGGAGGAGCCCTGGGAGGCCGAGCGCCGCTACGCCAGCGTGAGCTCCTTCGGCTTCGGCGGCACCAACGGCTTCATCGTCCTTCGCAACCTCGAGGAGGCCGAGGCCGGCCGCGTCGCCACGGTGGTCGGCGCCGACCTCCAGGCCGCCCCGGCCGAGCAGGTCGAGCTGGTCCTGATGAGCGCCGGCAGCGAGGCCGACCTGCGCGGTCTCGCCACCCGCACCGCGAAGGTGATGGAGAGCGACTCGTCCCTCACCCTGGCCGGGCTCGCCCGGGCCTGGGCCGGCCGGCCGCGCCAGAGCGTGCGCCTGGGCCTCACGGCCGCGAGCCGCGAGGAGGCCATCGCCCGCCTGCGGGCCGTCGGCGCCGGTGAGGCGGCCGAGGACTGCTTCGTCGGTGAGGCGGCCGAGCACCAGAAGCTCGCCTTCCTCTACCCGGGGCAGGGCGCCCAGCGCCCCGGCATGATCTCGGGCATCCGGGATCGCTTCCCGGTGGTGGCCCGCACCCTGGCCGAGATCGAGGCGGGGCTGGGTGAGACCCTGAGCTGCCCCCTGACCCACCTCCTCTACCCGGAGCGGCGGGCCGAGAAGGTCGACGACGAGACGGCGGCCGCCGAGCTCACCGCCACCGAGAACTGCCAGCCGGCCCTCCTCGCGGTGGGCGTGGCGCTGACCCGCCTCCTCGAGAGCGTGGGCGTGCGCCCGGCGGTGGTCACCGGCCACTCCCTCGGAGAGATGACCGCCGCGGTCGCCGGCGGCGTGCTCACCCCCGCCGGCGGCGCCGCCTTCGTGGCGGAGCGCGGGCGCCGGATGGCCGCCCTGCCCGGCGATCACGGGGCGATGTGCGCCCTGATGACCTCGCCCGACAAGGCCGAGGCCCTGCTGGTCCCCGGCGCCGTGCTGGCGAACTTCAACCATCCCCGCCAGGTCGTCGCCTCGGGCACCACCGAGGCCATCGGGCAGGTGCTCGAGAAGGCCGCCGCCGCGAAGGTGAAGGCCGTCGCCCTGGAGGTCTCCCACGGCTTCCACTCGCCGGCCCTCGACGCCCTGGACTGCGACGACCTGGTGGACGGGCTCGAGATCGCCGATCCGGCCGACGTCGTCTGCGCCTCGGCCATCGACGAGGTGCCCTACGCCGACGCCGCGGCGGCCCGCGAGGTCTTCCGCCGGCACGCCCGCGCGCCGGTGCTCTTCGAGCGCGCCGTCGAGGAGTGCCTGGAGGCCGGGGCCACGATCTTCCTGCAGGTGGGTGCCGGCGGCCCCCTGGCCGCCTTCGCCCGCGGCTGCCTCCCCAAGGGGCAGTACCCGGTCCTCTCCCTGGCGGGGATCGAGGACGAGGACGGCGGCCGCTCGCTGATGGCGACCCTGGCCCGCCTCTTCACCCTCGGCGTCGATCTCGACCCCCGGCCGATCACCGCCCCCGCCACCGTCGCCAGCGTGCCGCCGGTGGTCTGGCCCACCGAGCGCTACTGGGGCGTGAAGGACTCGGCCCAGCTGGGCCTCGAGGTGAAGCTCTCCCGCTCGGCCGGGCAGGCGCCGGCCGAGGCCGCGAAGGTCGTCGCCGAGGCGCCGGCCGCGAGCCCGGCCGCCCCGGCCGACTCCGCCACGGCGGCGGTGGTCGCCGCGGTGGCCAAGGCCAGCGCCTACCCCGAGAGCTCCGTCCGGATGGAGATGACCCTGGTCGATGACCTGGGCTTCGACTCCCTGATGGTGGCCGACCTGGTCGAGGACCTCGTCGCCCGCGTCGAGGGGCTCTCCGGCGTCGAGCAGGACTTCTTCCTCCAGAAGCCCACCGTCGGGATGCTGGTCGAGTACGTCGAGACCCACCAGGGTCAGGCCGCCGAGGTGGTCGACGACGACGCGCCCCTCGCGGCGCTGGCGCCGATCTTCCGTCCCCTCCCGCTGCCCGGGACGGAGCCCGCCACCGCCGCCGGGGTGAAGATCCTGATCAGCGGTGACGACGAGGCGCTGCGCGTCGCGGTCGCCGCCGCCCTCGAGGCCCGGGGCGAGGAGGCGCGCGAGGTCTGGACGCTGGCCCCCGAGGCCGCCGCCACCGACGGCGTGGCCGACCTGGTGGTCTGGTGCGCCGCCTCCGGCGCCCGCCCCGACGAGGACCGCGCCGCGGCCCTGCTGGCGGCCCTGGCCCACCAGGCCCGGGAGAAGGCGAGCCCCGATCTGCTCCTCCTGCGCCGGGAGCAGGACGCGAGCGCGGAGGCCCTCTCGGGCGTCGTGCGGGCGGTGGCCAAGGAGTGGCCCGAGGCCCGGACGAAGGCCCTCTCCTTCGCGGAGGGCACGGAGCCCGCCGCCATCGCCGCCCGCGTCCTGACCGAGTGGCGCTCGGACGATCGCAGCGTCGACGTCTGCTACCGCGGCGACGAGCGGCTCGTCGCCGGCCTCGCGCCCCTGGCCGCCCCTCAGCCCCTCGACCTCGCCGGCGAGACCTTCCTGGTCTCCGGCGGCACGCGGGGCATCGGCGGCAAGCTCGCCGCGCGCCTGCTGGAGGGTGGCGCCCGGGTGGTCCTCCTGGGCCGCTCCGCGCCCTCCGCCGAGATGCAGGCGGTGCTCGAGGCCGCTGGCGAGCGGGCCAGCGTGCTCGCCGCGGATGTCACCGATCGCGCCGCCCTCGAGGCCGCGCTCGAGGCCCTCCCGGGCGGCCGCCCGGAGATCACCCGCGTGATCCACGCCGCCGGCGTCCTCGCCGATGGCGCCCTCGAGTCCGTGAAGGCCGAGGCCGGCGCCCTCGCCCGCGCGGTGAAGGTGCAGGGCTTCGGGAACCTCATCGCGGTGGCCGGCAAGAGCCTGCGCCATGCGCTGGCCATCGGCTCCTGGGCCGGGCGCTTCGGCAACAAGCACCAGGCCCACTACGCCGCCGCCAACGCCGGCCTCGCGGGCCTGACCGGGCTCCTCGGCCTGGAGCTGCCGGTGGTGGTCGCCGAGTTCGGCCCCTGGAGCGACTCGGAGATGGTGGCCACCATCCCCGAGGCGGTGCAGGCGGCGATGCGGGCCGAGGGCGTCGACTTCGTGGGCACCGAGGCCGGCCTCGCCGCGCTGATCGAGGACCTCGCCCGGCCCACGGGCGTGGTCGTCCACGGGCGCCGCCTGCCGCTGCTGCAGCGCCGCTACCAGGCCAGCGAGACCCTCTCGGTGGAGACCCACCCCTACCTCCTCGACCACGCCCTGGAGGGCACGCCGGTGCTGCCCCTGGCCGCGGCGGCCGATCTCCTGGCCGACGCCGGTGGCCTCACGCCGCCCTTCGAGCTGCGCGACCTGCGCCTCTTCGGCGGCGTGGCGGTGGCGAAGGGGGAGGGCACCCGCATCGGCCTCGAGGCCCGCGGCGGCAAGCTGCGCCTGACCCGGGGCGAGAAGCGGCAGCTGGCCTACGAGGCCCGCGTCGCGCCCCTGGGCGAGCTCGAGCTGCCCCCGCCCCGCGAGGGCGGCGAGGCGCCGGGGCTCTCCCTGAAGGCCTTCTACGACGAGGTCACCTTCCACGGACCCCTGCTGCAGGGCATCACCGCCATCGAGGGGGTGGGGGAGGACTTCGTCCGCGGCCGGGTCCGCACCGGCCTGCCGAGGGACTGGATCCCCGGCACCCACCGGGAGCGCTGGAGCGTCGATCCGCTGGCCCTCGACAGCGCCATGCAGCTCTCGGGCTACGTGGCCTGGACGAAGCTGGGGCGGGCGGGCACGCCGGTCTCCATCGGGCGGCTCTGCCAGCTGGCGCCCCTGCCCGCGGGCGAGGTGCTCGCCGAGGTGACCTTCGACGCGCCGGATCCCGGCGCCGCCTCCGATCGCTTCGTGGGCACGGTCCGCCTGCGGGACGCGAGCGGCCAGCTGCTGCTCCTCTGCGAGGAGGTCGTGGCCAACCTGGAGAAGGCCGAGGCCCCCGAGGTCGCGGCGAGCGAGGCCGGCCCGGCCGCGGCGCCGAGCTTCGATCCGGCGAGCGTCGATCCGGGCGAGTGGCCCGAGGTGAAGGACCTCGAGCTGCGCCTCTCGATGGCCGAGGCCGCGGGGATCGCGAACCCCTACTTCCGGGTCCACCAGGGCACCGCCCGCGACACCTCCACGGTGGACGGCCGGGCCCTCAAGAACTTCTCCTCCTACAACTACCTGGGCCTCTCGGGCGATCCCCGGGTGGTGGAGCAGGTGGGGGTGGCGGTCGCGCGCTACGGGACCTCGGTCTCGGCGTCCCGCGTCGCCTCGGGGGAGCGGCCCTTCCACGGTGAGCTCGAGAAGGAGCTGGCCGCGGCGCAGGGCGCCGAGGACGCCCTCGTCTTCACGGCGGGCCACGCCACTAACGTGAACGCCATCGGGCACCTCTTCGGCGAGAAGGACCTGGTCCTCCACGACGAGCTGATCCACGACTCGATCCTCCAGGGCATCCACCTCTCCGGCGCCGCCCGGCGGGGCTTCCGCCACGACGATCCCTCCCACCTCGAGGCCCAGCTCGCGCAGCTGCGAGGCCACTACGAGAAGGTGCTGATCGTGGTCGAGGGGGTCTACTCGATGGACGGCGACGTCTGTCAGCTGCCGGCTTACGTCGAGCTCAAGGAGCGCTACGGCTGCCTGCTGATGGTGGACGAGGCCCACTCCTTCGGGGTCATCGGCGCCACCGGCCGCGGCGTGGGCGAGCACCACGGCGTCCCCGGCTCGAAGGTCGACCTCTGGATGGGCACCCTCTCCAAGAGCCTCGCCTCCTGCGGCGGCTGGATCGCCGGCAGCGAGCGCCTGGTGCGCTACCTGCGCTACACCGCCCCCGGCTTCGTCTACTCGGCGGGCCTGACCCCGGCCAACGGGGTGGCGGCGCTGGCCTCCCTGCGCCTCATGCTGGCGGAGCCCGAGCGGGTGACGCGGCTGCAGGAGGGCGCCCGGCGCTTCCGCCAGGCCCTGGTCGATCATGGCGTCGACACCGGCCCGGCCCGGGGCGAGTCGGCGGTGGTGCCGGCGGTGACCGGCAACTCGATGCACGCCCTCCTGCTCTCGGCGCGCCTGCTGGAGCAGGGGATCAACGTGCAGCCGATCATGTACCCGGCGGTGGCGGACGACGCGGCGCGCCTGCGCTTCTTCCTCTCCTGCCTGCACACCGACGCCCAGCTCGACGAGACCGCCGAGGCGGTGGCCACGACCCTGGCGAAGCTGCGGGAGGAGATGCCCGCGTAGCGGGCAGCCGGCTCATGCGAGTCCGCCTGCGCCTCGCCGATCCGGGAAGCCTCTCCTCCGCCGAGCTCGTGCGGGCGAGGGCGCTCCTCGGCGAGGAGGAGCGCGCCTACCTCGAGCGCTGCCGCCATCCCCGCCGGCAGCGGGAGTACCTCGTCGGGCGGGCCCTGCTGCGCCTCACCCTGGCCGAGCGGCTGGGGGAGCCCGCCGCGGCCCTGGCCTTCGAGGAGGGAGAGCGGGGGCGGCCCGGGCTGATCGGGGCGCCCGAGGGGGCTCCGAGCTTCAACCTCTCCCACACCCAGGGCCTCCTGGTGCTGGCCCTGGCGCCGGCGCAGTCCTCGGTGGGGGTCGATCTCGAGTACACCCCGAGGCGGCTGGAGCTCGACCGGTTGGCCCGGCGACACTTCACCGAGGCAGAGCACGCGGCGATGCTCGCCCTCCCCGAGGAGGTGCAGCGGGAGCGCTTCTTCGAGCTGTGGACCCTGAAGGAGGCCTACATGAAGGCGAGGGGCCTCGGCTTCGCGCTGCCGTCACGGTCCTTCGGGTTCGGGATCGAGGGGGGGAGGGTGGTGAGCTTCCGGCCGGAGGCCGGGCGCGAGGACGAGGCGGGGTCGTGGTCCTTCTCTCTCGACACGCCGACGGCCACGCACCAGGTGGCCGTGGCGGCGTTCACAGGGGGTGAGGGGGTCGAGTTCGTCAGCGAGTGGGTCAGGTCGCTCGACTGAGCCGTACACGCGCACGTACACGTACCCGTACACGGCTTTTCCTCTGGATAGGTGCGGCGCCGACGGGCACCCGGGAGAACCCGAGCACGTGTACGTGTACGTGTACGTGCTCGTGGGGGCGCAACCCGCCCCTCAGAGCCACCGCTCCTTCCGATACCACTCCACCGTCAAAGGCACCCCCTCCTTCCAGGGATACCTCGGCTTCCATCCCACCAGCTCCTCCATCGAGGCGGGGCTGCAGAGCCAGTGACCCTCCAGCGCATTGACCTTGTTCCGGGTCAACATCACCGCCTTGCCGGTGAGCTTCCCCCAGGCCTCGGAGAAGAGGGCCACGAAGCGGAAGAGCCAGACCGGCAGCGCGAGGCGCAGGGCCCAGCTCTTGCCCAGGGACTCGAGGATGACCTCGCCCATCTCGCCCCAGGTGTAGTCGGCGCCGTCGGTGAGGTAGTGGGTGGTCCCGCTCGGGTGGTCGGTGAGGAGGGTCTTCACGATCGCCTCCGCCGCGTCGGGCCCGTAGACCACCGTCGCCCGGAGGTGGCCCCCCCCCATCAGGGGCATCAGCCCCCGGGAGACCGACTGGAAGAAGGCGAACATCTCGATGTCCCGCGGGCCGTAGATGGCGGTGGGGCGCAGGATCGTCACCGGCAGGCGATCGGCGTACTCCAGCACCACCTTCTCGGCGGCCAGCTTGCTCTCCCCGTAGTGGGTCACGGGGTGGGGCTCGGCCCGGGAGGTGTCCTCCTCGGCGGTCGGGCTGGGACCCTGGGCCTCGAGGGAGGAGATGTGGACGAAGCGCTTCAGCGCCGGGGCGGCCGCCAGGACCTCCTCGACGAGGGTGCGGGTGCCCCCCTCGTTGACCCGGAAGAACTCCTCGCGGGAGCGCGCCTTCACGATGCCGGCGCAGTGGACGACCCCCTCGCAGCCCTCCAGGGCCTCGGCCAGCCCCTCTCCCGTCTCGAGGGAGGCGTGGACGAGCTCGACCCCCAGGGCCTCCAGGTGGTCGGTCTTGCTGGAGGCCCGGACCAGGGCCCGGACCTCGTGCTGCTCGGCGATCAGCTTCTCGGCGACGTGGGAGCCGAGGAAGCCGGTGCCTCCGGTGAGAAAGATCTTCATCTGCTGGGAATTCCTCCTGGTAGGCCCTGCTACACCATGCCCGGCTCCCCTGCCAATCGGCTTGTCCCCCGAGCCAGGGGGGGCGTATTGTGTGCGGAATGAAACGCGTCGTGCTCATCGACGACAGCGAGCTCGTGCTGGACGTCGTGGGGGGAGCCCTGGAGGACGCCGGGATCGAGGTGACGGCTCTGGAAGAGCCGGTCGCCGATCAGGTCGCCGGTGATCGCCCGCCAGACATGATCCTCCTCGACATCAACATGCCTCAGATGTACGGCGACGACGTCGTCGGCTACTTCCGCGAGGCCTGTGGCATCGAGGCGCCGATCTACCTCTTCTCGGACATCCCGGAGGAGGAGCTCATCAAGCGGGCCGAGGCCGTGGGTGCCTCTGGCTTCATCTGGAAGGGTCGGGGGATCGAGCACGTGGTCGAAGAGGCCCTGAAGATCCTCGAGTCCCTGGGGTCCGGATGAGCTCGGATCGCGAGGCTTCCTTCGAAGCACGATTCGCCCAGAGCTGCATCGCCCGCCGGGAACGCATCCTGGCCCTGTTGCAGCAGGGCGGTATGCAGAAGGCCCCGGAGATGGTCGCCGAGACCATCCGGATCGAGGCGCACAGCCTCGCGGGGGAGGCCGCCCTGCTCCGGCTGGAGACCGTCCACGACGCCGCCGCCCTGCTCGAGAACCTCTTCGAGCGGGACGAGGTCCGGGCGGGGGGCGAGGCCCTGATGCAGGCCGTGGGCTGGTTCGAGCAGCTCACCGAGCTCGCGGGTCGGGGACCCCAGGGGGGCGAGATCGCCCGCCGGGCCCTCCAGACCCTGGCCAAGGAGATCGGCGAGGCCGCCAGCGCCGACAACTGGTGGCTCGCCCCTCCGGGGGGCGAGGACGAGGCGCCCGAGCCCGGCGGTGAGGCCCGGCCCCGGGTCCTGATCCTCGACGACTCCGAGATCTCGAGGGAGGCCATGGCGGGCATCCTCGAGGAGAGGAACTACCCGGTGGAGACCGCGGGGGATCTGCTGGAGTTCGAGGAGCTGCTGGCCTCCTTCAGGCCGGAGGTGGTGCTCTCGGACCTGAACATGCCGGACATCCAGGGGGACGAGATCTGCCGGACGCTCAAGCAGCGCTTCGAGACCGAGGGGGTGCCCATCATCTTGATCTCCAGCCTCCCCGATGAGGAGCTGGCGGTGCGGGCCCAGGCCGCGGGGGCCGACGGCTTCGTCTCCAAGCACCACGGGCCCGACAGTCTCCTCGATCTCCTCGACGAGCTCCTCTCGCAGATCATCTTCTAACTAAGACCTTCTCCCAGACGGTGGCATGGTGGGCGACGGACCACGCAGCAAGGACGATCGGCTCTTCGATGCCGCCGAGGCGCAGCGAGAGGCCCGCGGCTCGCTCGAGGAGGCCGTCGCCGGTGCTCAGCGCGAGGCGCTGCTCGCCTTCGAGCTCGGCCCCCACACCGTGGCGGTGAAGGCCGAGCACATCCACGAGGTCACCGACCCCATCGCCCCCGTGCCCCTCCCCCAGGCGCCGGCCCACGTGAAGGGGCTGGTGCTGGTCGGCGAGCGCATCCTGCCGCAGGTCGACCTCCTCCACTTCCTGCGGCTCGAGGAGGTCGAGCGGGACAAGGACGCCTTCGGCCGGATGCTGGTGGTCGAGGCGGGCACCGACCGGGTGGCCCTGCTCTGCGGGCGGGTGCGCGGGCTGACCGAGCGCCACGGCCGCACCATCCTCGAGCCCTCGGTCCTCAACGGCACGGTGCTCGGGCCCTACCTGGCCGGAGAGATCCACGACGCCCACCAGGTCATCGGGGTCATCGACCTCGGCGCCCTCCTCGCGGCGGCGGCGGTGCGGTGATGGCGCGCTACGCCGGCCAGATGGAGATCGCCCTGACCCGCGCCGGCCACGTCGCGGTGGCGGTGCCGGCCGACCGGGTCGCCGGGGTGCGGCGCGGCGAGGGCGACGACGACGAGGTCCCCCGCCTGAGCCTGGCCTCCTGCCTGGGCCTGGCCGCCCCGGGGGCGCGGCCGGCGAGCCGCTTCTTGCAGGTGATGACCGAGGGGGGGGCTTACGAGCTGGGGGTGGACGGCAAGGTGGAGATCCGGCGGGTGGAGCTCGCCTCGCTCCACCGCCTGCCCGAGCTGGTGAGCGACCTGGGCCCCAGGATCGGGATCTCGGGTCTACTGGAGCTCGACGACGGGCTCGTTTTCTTCATCGATCTCGATGTGATGACCCGCTGGGCGCTGCGAGATCGAGAGGTTCGAGGAGAGAGCTGATGCAGATGAGGATCAGGACGAAGCTGGTCGCACTCGCCGGGGGGGTCTCGCTGGCCACCGTGGTCGTGCAGTCGATCGTCGCGGGCACGCAGGCGGGTGGGAGCACGGCCGTCCTGCTGATCGTGAGCGCGGTGATGATCGGGCTGTCGTTGCTCGCCGGATTCCTGATGGGGCAGAACCTCTCGAGCCGGGTGGTCGAGCTGGCGGACACCACTCAGGCCATGGCCGAGGGTGACCTCTCCCGGGAGAAGATGGACGTCGGCGGCCAGGACGAGGTCGGCCGGCTGGCCCGCTCCCTCGAGGCGCTGGTCGCGACGCAGCGGAGCCTGGTCAGCCAGATCACCGAAACCGCCGTGCAGCTCAACAGCACCGCGGGAGAGTTCATGGCGACCGCCCAGCAGTATGACCGCGGCGCCACCGAGCAGGCCAGCGCGGTCGAGGAGACCCGCCGGACCCTCGACGCCCTGATCCACTCCGGGCACACCATCGCCGATTCGGCCCAGGACGTGCTCCAGAACGCCGAGCGCACCCAGCAGAACAGCGTCGTGATGGCGGAGCACATCTCGACCCTCTCGGAGCAGGTCCAGCGGATCACCGAGATCCTCGAGGTCATCAAGGCCATCGCCAACAAGTCCGAGCTCCTCGCCCTGAACGCCGCCCTGGAGGGCACCAAGGCCGGCGAGGCCGGCCGGGGCTTCTCCCTCGTGGCCGGCGAGATGCAGCGGCTGGCCGAGAACGTCATGGAGGCCGTCCGGGACATCCGCGAGCTCACCGGGCAGATCCGGGAGTCGACCCAGGCCTCGGTGCTGGCCACCGAGGAGAGCACCAAGCTCTCCGGCGGGACGACCCGCTCCTCCCGCCAGATCGCGATGATCATCCAGCAGCAGCAGTCGGGGACCGAGCAGGTCGCCGCGGCCATGGACGACGTGAGCAAGATCGCCACCCAGTCCGCGGGCTCCGCGCGGGAGATCGTCTCCTCGACCACCGACATCCTGCAGCTCTGTGAGCGGCTCCAGTCCCTGGTAGGCAGCTTCCAGTTCGAGGCGGCCGACCCGGAGGTGGGTTCTTCGAGTGGCCACGCGTAGCGATCGCCGAAAGCGACTGCTCGCGAAGTTCGCGACGGTCGCCCGGGAGCGCCTCACCCGGATGGGTGAGCTCCTGGCGCACCTCCTCGAGGAGGGGGGGGACGAGGAGGCCGTGACCACCCTCATGCGGGAGATCCACACCCTCAAGGGGGAGTCCCGCCTGATGGGCTTCGGGCGCGTCAACGAGCTCTCCCATCGCACCGAGGACCTCCTGGCCTGGGCGCGGGACAAGGCCTTCCAGATCGACGCGGACGCCTCCGAGCTGATCACCTTCGGCTTCGATCTGATGCGCAAGCGCGTGGACGATCCCGACGCCTCCGAGGACGACCACACCGACGAGGAGAAGGGCTACCTCGCCTCCCTCGCCGCCTGCCTCGGCGAGGGCGAGGCGGCCGAGGGCGGGCCGCCGGAGGAGACGCCGGCCGCGGAGTCCGCGCCGCCGCCGAAGCCCGAGCCGGCGGCGCCGGCCCCGGCACCCGAGCCGGCGATGGTGAAGTTCAGCGAGCCCGCCGACGACGACGAGGACAGCGAGCCGGAGTCCTCCGACGAGGACAGCGAGCCGGAGTCCTCCGACGAGCCCACCGGCCGCCGGACCCAGGCCGTCCTCGGCCGCAAGCGCACCCGGGACTTCGTCCGGATCAGCAACGAGGAGGTGGCGGCCCTGACCGAGCTCTCGGCCGACCTCCTCTCGCGGCAGGCCAACATCCACGCGACCATCGAGCAGCTCCTGGCCCGGGATCGCACCGCGCTGGATCGCGAGACCGCGTCCCTGATCCGCGCGCTCGCCGACGCCAGCGCCGAGATCGGCGCCCGGATCGACGCCCTCCAGGGGAGAGTGAGGCACCTGCGCCTCCACGAGGTGCAGGACCTCTTCGAGCGCTACCCGCCGGCCATCCGTGAGCTCGGCCGCGAGCAGGGCAAGCGGGTGAAGGTGGTGGTCGAGCCGACGACGGTCGCCGTGGACCGCCGCGTCCTCGAGACCCTCGACGAGGCGATGCTCCACCTCGTCCGCAACAGCGTCGATCACGGCCTGGAGTCGGCCGAAGATCGCAAGCGGACCGGCAAGAAGGAGTTCGGCACCGTCACCCTCTCGGCCCGCCCCCTCGGCGCGCGGGTGGAGGTGACGATCCAGGACGACGGCCGGGGGGTCGACGTCGATCGGGTCCGCGCCGCCGCCATCGAGCGGGGCAAGGTGGGGGCCGCCGAGGCCGCCGAGCTGGGTGAGGAGTCGATCCTGCAGCTCGTCTTCGAGCCGGGGCTCTCCACCCGCGAGACCATCACCGACATCTCCGGCCGCGGCGTGGGCCTCGACGTCGTCAAGCGCCACGTCGCCAGCCTGGGGGGCACGGTCCACCTCTCCACCCGCCCCGGCCAGGGTACGACCTTCACCATGACCCTGCCGGTCTCCGCCTCGCTCGCCGAGGTGCTGATCGTGCGCGCCGGGCGCTCGCTCTACGCCGTGCCCTCGACCCAGGTCGAGCGCCTGATCCGGGTGGAGCGCCCCGAGATCCGGCAGCTGGGTGAGCGGAGCATCCTCGAGATAGACGGCGAGCCCCTGCCCCTGGTCTCGCTCCGCGAGCTGATGGTCGGCACCCGGGTGGGCGAGCCGGAGGTCTGGCCCCTCTCGGTGGCCGTCCTCGCCCGGGCCGGCAAGCGCCTCTCGGTGTGGGTCGACCAGTTCCTCGGCGAGCACCGACTGGTGCAGCACACCCTGGGAGACTTCCTCAAGGGGATCCGGCGGGTGAGCGGGACGGTCGTGGCGGGCGAGCAGGATCTGGCGCTGGTGGTGAACGTCCCCGAGGTGCTCGAGCACTGGGGCGAGGGGCAGACCACGATGGTCACCCAGGAGGCCGCCATCGTGGACACCGGCCGCCCGACGCGGATCCTCATCGTGGAGGACTCCGAGCTGACCCGCGACATGCTGGTCGGCCTCGCCGAGCGGATCGGCCTCGAGACCCTCGAGGCGGTGAACGGCAAGGACGCCCTGAGCCGCGTCGAGAAGGAGCCCGATCTGATCCTCACCGACCTCGACATGCCGGTGATGGACGGCTTCGCCTTCCTCGAGGCCTTCCGGGCGCGACCCGACGGCAAGGAGACGCCGGTGATCGTCCTCTCCACGCGGGGCTCGGACGAGGACAAGCGGCGGGCCATGGCCGCGGGGGCGAACGCTTACGTGATCAAGGCGGAGTTCTCGGAGGCGACCTTCCGGGACCTCCTCTCCCACTTCGTCGCGTTACCTCAGAAGTGAGCGCACCATGAGCAAGGTCGTCAGAATTCTGGTGGTGGACGACTCTCCTCTCTTCGTCGAGGCCCTCACGATGGTCCTCGAGGAGGATCCGGAGCTGACGGTCGTCGGCTTCGCGGGCGACGGGGTCGCCGCCCTCCGGATGGTGGAGAAGCTCGAGCCCGATCTGATCACCATGGACATCCAGATGCCGCAGATGGATGGCCTGACGGCGGTCGAGAAGATCATGTCGAGCCGGCCCACGCCGATCCTCATGCTCACCGGGGATCCGGCCCGGACCGGAAAGAAGTGGCACTTCGACGCCCTCAAGCGCGGCGCGCTCGATCTGCAGGTGAAGCCCCGGCTCATCACGGAGATCGGGGCCGACCAGGCGACGGTGGAGGCGGAGGCCGAGGCGCTGCGAGCCCACATCAAGCTGCTGGCCTCGGTGCCCGTCGTCTATCGCCGGCAGCGCACCGGGACCATCACCGGCACCCACCGCGCGCGCTCGGCGCAGCCGAGCAGCACGCCTCGGCTCGGCGCCGTGGGGATCGTCTCCTCGACCGGCGGGCCGCCCGTGCTGGCGGAGATCCTCGAGGGCCTCCCGGCGGACTTCCCTCTGCCGATCCTGGTGGTGCAGCACCTCGCGGCGGGCTTCGCGCCGCACCTGGTGGACTGGCTGCGCAGCGCCACCCAGCTGAAGGTCGAGATGGCCGCGGAGGGCGCGCACCCCGAGCCGGGCAAGGTCTACGTGGCGCCCTCGGGCCGGCACCTCGTGCTGGACGGACGGGGCAACCTCCACCTGGACGGCAACACACCGCCCTTCCACGGCCACCGCCCCGCGGGGACGATCCTCCTCGAGAGCATGGCCCGGCAGTGCGGCGCCGCTGCCGTGGGGCTGGTGCTCACCGGGATGGGGGTCGATGGCGCCCGCGGCCTGGCGGCCATCGGAGAGCGAGGGGGGGCGACGCTGGCGCAGGACGAGCAGAGCAGCGCGGTCTACGGGATGCCCCGGGCCGCCGCGGAGGAGGGCAAGGCCTCCCTGATCGTCCCCCGGCACGAGCTCGCCCGAACCCTCCTCGAGGTCTCCCGGCGGCGCGTTGGCTGATTCGGGCGCCAGTGGGGCCGTCGAGCCCCGGTGGATCGGCGAGCTGCTGGAGGTCGTCGAGCAGCGGGTCGGTCTGGATCTGGACATCGCCCAGCAGCGCGAGCGGCTCGTCCCCTGGGTGGAGAGCCGGGTGCGGACCCTGGGCCTGCCCTCGGCCGAGGCCTACGCGGCCCGCCTCTCCCTCGAGGCCGGGCTGGGCGCCGAGTGGGACACCTGCATCCGCGCCCTGACCAACGGCCAGACCTTCTTCTTCCGCGACCCCGAGCACTTCGAGCTGGTCGCCCGGCTGCTCCAGGGACTGGCGAAGATCCGCAAGGGGCCGCTGCAGATCTGGTGCGCGGCCACCTCCTCGGGGGAGGAGCCCTACACCCTGGCGATGCTCGGTCAGGAGCTGGAGCTCGACGTCGAGATCCGCGCGACGGACCTGAACCCCTCCTTCCTCGCCCGCGCCCGGCTGGGGCAGTACAGCCCCTGGGCGATGCGGAACGTCGACGAGGCCCGCCGCCGCCGCTTCTTCAAGCAGCGCGGGGAGACCTTCGCCGTGCGCGACTCCCTGCGCCAGCGCATCATCTTCGAGCAGTACAACCTCATGGACGTCGTCCCGCCGCGGCCGGCCCGGGGCGGCCGCTGGGACATGGTGCTCTGCCGGAACGTCTTCCTCTACTTCCGGCCCGAGCGGGTCCAGGAGATCGTCTGGCGGGTCTCCCGCAGCCTCTCCCCGGACGGCGCCCTCATCCTGGGGTCCTCGGAGTCCCTGGTGGGCCTCAACGTGCCGGTCGAGCTCCAGCGCGACGGCACGCGGACCTTCTACCGGCCCGCGATGGCGGGCGGACCGGCCCCGGGCATCGCCGCCCTGCGCCGCAACGAGCACCGCTGGCATCCCCCGCTGGGGAAGGACCACCGCCCGGTGGTGAGGCGTCCGAAGCCGCCCGCGGTGAAGGCGCCCGAGCCGCCGCCGCCCCCGCCACCCCCGCCACCCCCTCCCGCCCGCGAGGCCGAGTCGCCCCTGGAGCGCCTGATGGCCGCGGTGCGGGAGGACGATCTCGACAAGGCGCGCCGGGCGCTCGGCAAGATCGGTGACGAGCCCGGGGCGGTCCTGCCGGGCCTGCTGCGGGGGCACGTCGAGCTGCGGGCGGGAGACTTCGACCGGGCCCTCCAGGCCTACGGCGAGGCCGAGGAGATCGATCCCTTCCACCCCGAGGTCCACCTCTTCAAGGGCCTGGCCATGCGCAAGGCCCAGCGCTGGAGCGAGGCCGAGGAGGCGCTGCGCCACGCCCTCTTCCTCGCGCCCCACATGGCACCGGCCGCGGCGCTCCTGGTGGGCACCTACCGTCGCCTGGGGAGGGAGAAGGAGGCCGAGCGGGAGGCCGCGCGCCTCGACCGCCTCGTCGCCTCGGGGGCGAGCACCTTCGCCTTCCTGACCCCCGAGGTCTTCCTCGGGTGGTTCAACCTCGTGGCGGCCCGCTAGCGGAAGATCCGCGAGCGGTAGAAGCGCAGCTCCTCGATCGACTGCTGGATGTCGGCCAGGGCCGTGTGCTGGCCGAGCTCGGGCTTGGAGTACTCGAGGTCGTACCAGCTGCGGGCGAGCTCCTTGATCCCCGAGACGTCGATCATCCGGTAGTGGAGGTAGCCGGAGAGCTGGGGCATGTAGGCGTCGAGGAACTTCCGGTCGGAGTGGATCGAGTTGCCGCAGAGGATGGCCTTCCGGTACTCGGCCACCGCCGTGATCCGGGCCATCGTCTCCTGCTCCGCCTCGCGCAGGCCGGTCTCCGAGGCGCGGATCTGCGGGAGCAGCCCGCTCTTCTCGTGCATCCGCCGGACGAAGGGGCTCATCTGGTCGAGCACCGCGTCGGGCTGCCAGATCGTCACCTCGTAGGGGTCGCCGAGCTGCTCGAGCTGGGAGTTGGTGATGATCATGCCGAGCTGCACGATGTGGCAGCTGGCGGGATCGAGCCCGGTCATCTCCAGGTCGATCCAGACGAGTGGGGCAGCGTGCTCGGCCATGGGCGACAGGATAGCCTCCTTCGCCGCCGCAGGTCAGTCGTCGTGGGGCCGGCGGCGGGCCTGCTTGCGCTCGCTCTGGCGCTTCTTGGCCTCCAGGCGGCGCCGCTTCGAGGCCCGGGAGGGCTTCGTCTTCTTCCGGGGCTTCGGGGGCACCCGGGCCGCCCGGATCAGCTCGACGAGGCGGTCGCGGGCCTCCTCGAGGTTCCTCCCCTGGGTGCGGTGGCGCCAGGCGCGGACCACCAGCCGGCCCTCCCGATCCAGCCGGCTCGCCGCGAGGGCGCGCAGCCGCCGCAGGACCGGCGCGGGGAGGAGCGCCTGCTCGTCGCAGGCCGGGAGGTCGAGGCGCAGCGTCACCTTAGTGGAGGTCTTGTTGACCTTCTGGCCGCCGGGGCCCGGCGCGCGGCTCGCCTCCCAGGAGAGCACCTCGGCCGGGAGGACGAGCCCCTCGTCGATCGGCAGGGGCTCGCTCACCGGGGGGTGCCGGTGACCGAGAAGGCCGCCGAGCACTGGCAGCCGATGATGCCGGGGTAGAAGGGCGCGGCGGTGCCGCTGAAGGTGCCGTCGCCGGCGAAGGTCGCCGAGAGCACCGCGTCGACGGTGGTGTCGATGCAGCCGCCGCCGGTGGGGGCGCTGTAGGCGGAGGAGAGGGAGAGCGAGGTCCCGCTCAGGGTGCCGGTCCAGGTGTGGCCGGTGTTGCCCTGGCCGGTGACGTTCCCCTCGGCGTCGAGCACCGTCAGGGTGAGCACCGTGTCGGTGAAGGAGGCGGTGTAGCCGCCGCAGTTCGCGTTGATGGGCGTGATGGCCAGGTCGTAGACCCCGTCGATGTCGATCGGGAAGACCTCGATGGGCCCGCTCCACTCGCCGCTGCGGGCGTCGATGTCCTCGACCGTGAGGCGCACCGTGAAGGTGCCCGAGCGATCGTAGGTGTGGGTGACGGTCTCGCCGGTGGCCGTGGTGCCGTCCCCGAAGCTCCAGCGCCAGGCCGAGATCGCGGCGGCGGCGGTGGAGCCGGTGGCGTCGAAGGTGATCGGCTCCCCGGCGTGCACCGGGGTGGGGAAGCTGGCCACGGCGACCGGCACCGGCTCGGCGATGGTCACCAGGGCCTGGTCCTGGTCCTCGGCGTTCCGGTCGTCGGTGACCGTGAGGGTGGCCAGGTAGTTACCTCCGTCGGCGTAGGTGTGGCTCACCACCACCCCCGAGGCCTCGCTGCCGTCGCCGAAGTTCCAGAGGTAGCTGACGATCTCGCCGTCGAGATCGGTCGAGGCGCTGCCGTCGAAGAAGAGCTCCTCACCGGCGTTGCCCGAGAGGTCGGGGCCGGCCTGGGCCTCGGGCGGATCGTTGTTCAGGTCCGGCCGGTGCTCGTTGCGGCCGCTGCAGGCCGCCAGCAGGAGGACGGCGATGAGGGAGAGGCGCCGACGCATGGGGGGCTCCTAGAGCTTCGTGCCCGCCACGGGCTTGTCGACGCAGTTGAGCAGGCCGCCGGTGTCGATGCTGTAGACGCCGGTGAAGGTGGTGGCGGTGTCGAAGGTCGCGGTGATGATCTGGGTGATGGGGATGCCCATCGAGCTGTCCGTGTAGCTCACCTGCCACTGGGTGGCGTTGAGCATGCCAGTGTAGGTCTGGACCGTGGAGCCGCCGGCCAGCTCCTCGACGCTCATGTTGTTGCCGTTCAGCGTGATCCGCAGCTCGGAGTCCTGGAAGGTGCCGCAGGTGTCGGTGCGCAGGGACTCGTCGGTGAGGTACCAGCGCCACATCCCGCCGTAGCCCGCCGGGCCGGCCTCGATGACCATGGTCTGGGTCGCGGTGTCCGAGGCGCCGTCGTCGTCGTAGACGGTGAGGCTGGCCTCGAAGGTGCCCGCGCTGGCGTAGGCGTGGTCCACGGCCTGGCCGGCGCTGGTGGTGCCGTCGCCGAAGTCCCAGTCGTAGCGCACGATGCTGCCGTCGTCGGTGGAGCCGGCGCCGTCGAAGCGGATGTTCTCGCCCACGCCCGCGGTGGTGGGGGCGCTGATCACGGCCTCCGGGGCCGCGTTGGCGTCGATGAGGATCGAGGCGGTGGCCTGGCCGGTGTCGCCGATGTTGTCGGTGACCGTCAGGGTGACCACGAAGGTGCCGCCCGCGTTGTAGATGTGCTGGGCGATCTCGCCGGACGCGGTGGCGCCGTCACCGAAGTCCCAGGACCAGGTGACGATCCGGCCGTCGATGTCGCTCGAGCCCGAGCCGTCCACCGAGAGCACGGCGCCGGCGGTGCCCGTGACCGGGGCGGAGATCACCGCGGTGGGAGGGTTGTTGTTGATGTTCTGGATGTCGTCCCCGCCGCAGGCGGCGGCGAAGACGATGAGGAGCGCAGGCAGCAGGTTGAGCGCACGCGTGGCCACTTCTTCTTCCTCCCTCGGGTCGGTACGGCAACTCCCGGATCCTACCAAAAGGCGGGGTCAGGCGTCTGCTGCACCCCCCTCGGCCAGGGTCTCCAGGGCCTGCCAGCGCTCGTAGGCCTCCTCCAGCTCCTCCTCGAGGGCCGCCAGGCGATCGCGGATCCGGCTCGCCTCGGTCACCGCCCGCTCGTAGAAGCGGGGATCCGCCATCGAGGCGTGGAGTGCCTCCTGCTCGGCCTCCAGGCGGGCGATGGTCTCGGGCAGCGCCGCCAGCGCCTCCCGCTCCTTGTTGGTGAGCTTGCGGGGGCCGGCCGGTCGATCGCGGGGCGGGCGCTCCTTCTTCCGGGGCGGGGGAGGGGGCGCCTCCTCCTCCCCGGCGGCGGCGCCGGCGGCCTGCCGCTCGTAGTCGCTGTAGCCTCCCGCGTACTCGACCACCCGGCCGTCCTCCCCGACCGCGAGGATCCCCGTCACCACGTTGTCGAGGAAGGCCCGGTCGTGGCTGACCAGCAGGAGGGTCCCCTCGTACTCGACCAGCAGATCCTCCAGCAGGCCGAGGGTCTCGAGATCGAGATCGTTGGTGGGCTCGTCCAGCACCAGCAGGTTGGAGGGGCGGGCGAAGAGCTTCGCCAGCATCAGGCGGCTGCGCTCCCCGCCCGAGAGGATCCGCACCGGGCTGCGGGCACGGTCGGGGGTGAAGAGGAAGTCCTGGAGGTAGGCCAGGGCCGCCCGGGGGCGGCCGCCGATGATCAGGGTCTCGTGCCCCTCGCCCACGTTGTGGAGCACGGTCTGCTCGGGATCGAGCTGCTCGCGCAGCTGATCGAAGTAGAGCAGCTCGCGGCGGGTGCCCGCCCGCACCTCCCCCGCCTCCGGCTCGACCTCTCCGAGGAGCAGCCGCAGGAGGGTCGTCTTGCCCGAACCGTTGGGGCCGACGATGCCCAGGCGATCGCCGCGCATCACCGTGGTGGAGAGCTCGCGGATCACCGGCGCGCCCCCGTAGCCGAAGCTCGCGGCCTTCGCCTCGGCCACCAGGGCGCCCGAGCGCCCCGCCTGCTGGATCTCCATCCGGGCCTTGCCCAGGCGCTGGCGGCGCAGCCGGTGCTCCTCCCGCATCTTCTTCAGGGCGCGCACCCGGCCCTCGTTGCGGGTGCGGCGGGCCTGGATGCCCTGGCGGATCCAGGCCTCCTCCTGCGCCAGCTTCTTGTCGAAGGCGGCCCGCCGCTTCACCTCGTTCTCCAGGAGCTCCTCCCGCCGGCCCACGAACTCGTCGTAGCCGCAGTCGAAGTCGAAGAGGTGACCTCGATCGAGCTCGGCGACCCGGTTGGCCAGGCGGCGGGCGAAGAAGCGATCGTGGGTGACGAAGAGCACCGTCCGCACCGACTCCAGGAGGAAGGTCTCCAGCCAGGTGATGGTCTCGATGTCGAGGTGGTTGGTGGGCTCGTCGAGCACGAGGATCTCGGGGCCCGAGACCAGGGCCCGCGCCAGGAGCGCCCGGCGCCGGGTCCCGCCCGAGAGGGTGGCGAAGTCGGCGTCGAGGGGCAGGCGCAGGTGCTCGGTGACCTGCTCGACCTTGCGCTGCAGCTCCCAGCCGCCGCCCTGCTCGAGCTCGTGCTGCAGGCGCTCGAGCTCGGCGAGGAGCCGGTCGGCCTCTCCCGCCTCGAGGGTCTCGGGGTGGGCGAGGGCCTGGCTCACGCGGTGGTGGCGGGCGAGGAGCGCCGTGGCCTCCCCGAAGCCCCCCGCGACGATCTCGGCGACGCTGCCCCGCAGCTCCTCCGGGACGTCCTGCGGGACGCTGCCCACCCGCAGGTTCTGCTGGCGGTGCACCGCGCCGGCGTCGGGCTGGAGCTCTCCGGTGACCAGGCGCAGCAGGGAGGTCTTGCCGGAGCCGTTGCGCCCGAGCAGGCAGAGGCGGTCGCCGGCCTCGAGGCGCAGGTCGACGCCGTCGAGGAGGGGCGGGCCGCCGAAGGCGAGCTCCACCTTCTGGAGGGAGAGGAGGGGCACGGGAGCGCAGCTATAGCAGAAAGTGGCGGGGCTGCCGCCGGGCCCCTCGGTGCCTTATGTCCGGTGACCAGGGGCCGCATGGGGAAGAAGAAGAGCGCCAGCCAGAGCACCGCACCGCCCGCGCCGCCAGGGGAGCGGACGCCCGCCGGGGATCCCGACCCCGGGCGCCGCTCCCTCCTGCACACTGGCGGGCGCATCGCCCTCGGCGGCTGCGGCCTGCTCCTGGGGGCCGGCGCCCTGCGCACCGCCTGGCCCGACCTCGGCCAGGGGGGACCTGCCCGCCTCTCCCTCGGCCCCCGCAGCGACTTCCACCGCGGCTCGCTGACCTACCTGCCCGCCGCCCGGCTCTTCCTCCTCCACGACGCGGAGGGCCTGGGGGCCTTCTCCTCGCGCTGCACCCACCTGGGCTGCGCGCTGCGGCGCAGCGGCGAGGGCCTGGCCTGCCCCTGCCACGGGGCGCGCTTCGACGCGAAGGGGCGGGTGCTCTCCGGGCCGCCGCGCCGGCCCCTGCCCTGGTTCGCCCTCGAGGTGGACGGGGAGGGCGTCCTCTGGGTGGACCTGCGCCGGGAGGTGGCCGCCGGAACCTCGGAGCCGGCCCTCGCGGAGGGCGCCGCCGGATGAGCGAGCGGGCGCGGCGCGGCTTCGTCGCCCACCTGCACCCCCTCGTCGTCAGCGAGCGGGCGCTGCGGCCGGGGACGACGATGGGGTTGGGCCTGATCTCCCTGACCCTCCTGGGGCTGCTCACCCTCTCGGGCCTGCTCCTGATGGTCTATTACACGCCCTCCCCGGCGCGGGCCCACGGGAGCCTGCTGGACCTGCAGTACGCGGTGACCTTCGGCGCCTTCCTGCGGACGCTCCACCGCTGGTCCACCTACGCCCTGCTCTGCAGCGTCGCCCTCCACGGGCTGCGGGTCGTCCTCCAGGTGGCCTACCGGGATCGTGCGCTCAACTGGCTGCTGGGCCTCTCGCTCCTGTCGCTGATCCTCCTCCTCTCCTTCACCGGCTACCTCCTGCCCTGGGACCAGCGCAGCGTCTGGGCCACGGTGGTCACCTCCGAGCTGCTGCTGCAGGTGCCCGGCCTCGGCGCGCCGCTGGCCGAGCTCTTCCTGGGCGGCCGCGGGGTGGGGGAGGCGGCGCTGCTGCGCTTCTACACCCTCCATGTCGCCCTCGCCCCCGGGCTCCTCCTGGGCCTCCTGGTCTGGCACCTCTGGCGGGTGCGCCGCGATGGCGGGCTGGCGGTGGAGGCGCGCGAGCAGCGCGGCGCGCTCGTGCCCTCGTCCCCGCACCTGCTCACGCGGGAGGCGATCCTGGCCCTCGCTCTGAGCGCCCTCCTCGTCCTCCTCGCCACGGCCTGGCCCGCCTCGCTGGGCGCCGTGGCGGATCTGGAGCACCCGACCAACCCGGAGAAGGCGCCCTGGTTCTTCCTCGGCCTGCAGGAGCTGGTCTCCTACTCGGCCCTCGTCGGGGGGCTGCTCTTCCCCACGGCGCTCTCGCTCCTGCTCCTCTCCCTGCCCTTCCTCGATCGGGAGCGGGGCGGGGTGGGGCGCTGGCCCCGGGGTGGGGCGCTCTTCTGGGAGCTGCTCCTGCCCGCGCTGCTCTCCCTGCTCCTCTTCGGCGCCCTGGCCGCGCGGCGCCTCTCCACCGAGGCCGCGCGCCTGGCCACCGGCGAGCTCGTGAACCCCGCGAGCGGGATGCTCCTCTTCGCCGGCCTCCTCTTCCTGGGGGTGCGGGCCCGCCGCGGCAGCGCCCGGGCGGGGCTGCGGGCGGCGCTGGTCTGCCTCTGCGTCGCGCTCCTCGGCGCGACCCTCCTGGGGCTGCTGCGGGGCCCCGACTGGGTGGTGGACCTGCTCGCCGCGAGCGGAGGCGCCGATGGCTGATCCGCGCCCGGCCCTCGATCTCGAGCGCGACGCGCGCCGCCTCTCGGCCGGGCTCCTCGGGGCGGCCTCGCTCCTCTTCGTGGCGCTGGCGGTGACCGGCGCCCGGGGGCTCGCGGACCGCCCCGCGCGGGCCGTCGAGCAGCAGGCCGGCGCCCTCGACGAGCCCGAGCGCTGCCTCACCTGCCACCCCGCCGGGCGGCGCGAGGCGCGGCCGGGCGCGCCCCCCCACCCCCACCGCGAGCACCTCGAGGCCGGCCTGGGCTGCGTGGTTTGTCACGGGGGGATCGGGCGGGCCACCCGCCTGCCGGCGGCCCACGCGCGGGCGCCGGACACCGGGCGCGATCCCCTCCTGCTGCCGCCCGGTCTGGAGGCGGCCTGCGGCCGCTGCCACCCGCCCGGCGTCGCCGGCAGCGAGACCCTCGCCCGGGGCGCCGCCCTCTTCCTGCGCCTGGGCTGCGCGGTCTGTCACCCGCCGAGCGAGGGCGGCCGGGGCGGCGACGCCTTCGGCCCCGATCTGCGGGCCCGCGCCTTCCTGCCCGCCGACACGCTGCGCCGGGTGATCCGCGAGCCCGCCTCGGTCACCCCCGGGGCCACCATGCCCGCCTTCGAGCGCAGCTTCGGCGAGGAGGATCCCGAGCTCGAGGCGCTCGTCCTCTACCTCACCTCCCTCGCGCTGCCGCGCCCGCGCTCCGGCGATCTCCACCCCGGCCTGCGCGCCGGGGTCGAGGCCCCCTGCACCGACTGCCACGCCGGCCCGGGAGGGCGCGCGAGCGGCCGCCGCCCGCACCGCTGCGTCCACCTCCTCGCGCGGAAGGAGAGCCTGCGCTGCGAGGGCTGCCACGCCGGGGGCGGCCTGCCCGCGGGCGAGCGCTGCCCCCGGGTCGCGGCCGAGCGCGGCGCCTGCGTGGCCTGCCACGACGGCGTCCGGGAGGTGCTGCCATGAAGCTCGATCGACGAGAGGCGCTCCTCGCCCTCCTCGGCGGTGGCGCGAGCGCGGGCCTGGCGACCTGGCAGCTCTGGCCCCCCGCCCCGGCGCTGAAGGCCGACCCCCCGGCCTCCCCCTTCGAGGAGGGGACCCGCCGGACCCTGGCCGCCGCGGTGGAGCGCCTCCTCCCCGGCGCGGTGGAGGCGGGGGTCCCCGAGTACCTCGACTACTGGATGGCCCGGGAGCCCTGGGTGGGCTTCCTCGCCGCGGGGATGCGCACCGGCGCCGGCTGGCTCGATCGCCTCGCCCGCGCGGAGCACCAGCGCGACTTCGCCGCCCTCGAGGGCGCGCAGCAGGACGAGCTCCTCGGGCGCTGCCAGCGCGGCGAGCTGCCGGGGAAGGGCTTCAGCGGCCGGGCCTTCTTCGAGTACCTCCTGCAGTTCACCCTGGAGGGCTTCCTCTCGGACCCGGTCTACGGGGGCAACCGGGGAGAGGTGGGCTGGCGGCACATCGGGCACGCCGCCTGCCACTGGGCGCCGGGCGCCGGGCCCGGGAAGCGAGGCGGAGCGTGAGCCGCCGGGAGCAGACCGAGGTCATCGTCGTCGGCTCGGGCGCCGGGGGCGCGCCGGTGGCCGCCGTCCTGGCCGAGGCGGGCCTGCGGGTCGTCGTCCTGGAGCGGGGCCCCTGGTACACGATCGACGACTTCGGCCACGACGAGGTGAAGAGCTGCCGCCGGGACTTCTGGATCCCCTTCGCCCAGGACGATCCCCACACCCTGCGCGAGGCGGGGCAGGAGCGGGCGCAGCCCTCCCGCGAGGGCTGGACCTCCCGCAACGTCGGCGGCGCCACCGTGCACATGGGCGGCTTCTTCTACCGCCTGCAGCCCGAGGACTTCCGCCTGCGCACCCTCACCGGCGGCGTCGAGGGGAGCACCCTGGCCGACTGGCCGCTGGGGCTCGCCGACCTCGAGCCCTACTACGACGAGATGGAGGTGAGGCTGGGCGTCTCGGGGGACGCCGCCGCCAACCCCCGCGAGCGGCACGCCCGCCCCTATCCCCTGCCGCCCCTGGCCGCCCACCCGGCGGCGCGGCTCATCGACGAGGCGGCGGCCTCCCTGGGCTGGCGGGCCTTCCCCACGCCCCGGGCGGTGCTCTCCCGGGCCTACGGCCGGCGGCCCCCCTGCAACCAGTGCGGCTACTGCGGCGACTACGGCTGCGAGAACCACTCCAAGTCCTCGGCCCTCTCGACCTTCCTGCCGGACGCCCTCGCCACCGGCCGCTGCGAGCTCCGCGCGGGCGCCACGGTCAGCCGGATCCTCGTCGACGAGGGCGGCCCTCGCCCGAAGGTGCGCGGGGTGGAGTACCTCGACCGGGACGGTGGCCTGCATCGCCTCGAGGCGCCGCGGGTCGTCCTCGCCGCCTCGGCCATCGAGAGCGCTCGCCTCCTGCTCCTCTCGCGCACCCCCGCCTTCCCCGAGGGCCTCGCCAACGGCAGCGGGCTGGTGGGCCGCAACCTCACCTTCTCCACCTTCGCCAAGGTCACCGGCCTCTTCGAGCGGGCGGCCCTGGTCGATCGGCTGGGTCCGGAGGGGATGGACCTGCCCTTCCTCCAGCGCTCGATCCAGGACGACTACTTCGACGCCGAGCTGGGCAAGGGCGGCACCTACAACCTCATCCTCCAGCACCCCAACCCCATCAACGCCGCCGTGCGGCTCACGGCGATGGAGGACTACGGGCTCTGGGGGGCGGCCCTGAAGGAGCGCCTCGCGCGCTACTTCCGCGAGGAGCTGTGGATGGAGGCCGAGGTCTTCGGCGAGTTCCTGCCCACCGAGGCCTGCCGGGTCGATCTCGATCCCCGGGTGAAGGATCGCTTCGGCCTGCCGGTGGCGCGCATCACCCACCACCTCCACCCCACCTGCCGGGAGCAGAGCGCGAGGATGGCCGGGCGGGCCGGCCGCCTCTTCGAGGCGGTCACGCCGGCGCCGCTGCGGACCGTCCTCGCCGGCCGGGGGAGCACCACCTTCCACCTCCAGCACGGCACCTGTCGCTTCGGTGACGATCCGGCGAGCTCGGTCCTCGATCGTGACTGCCGGGCGCACGAGGTCGGGGGGCTCCACGTCACCGACGGCAGCTTCATGCCCACCTCCGGCGGCGTGCCGGCCACCGCCACCATCATGGCCAACGCCCTGCGGGTGGCCCACGGGATGGCGCGCGACCGGGGCTGAAGACCGGGTGTTCCCGGCCCGCGCCGGCTGTGCTTTCTTTCCGGCCATGGCGCAGCTCACGGAGACCGGCTGGAAGAAGTGCTCGACCTGCAAGCGGGAGATCGCCCTCGGGGCGCGCTACTGGCTGTGCAGCGTCTCCACCTGCAACCAGAAGCGCACGGGACTCGCCTTCTGCAGCGTCGACTGCTGGGACTCCCACGTGCCGCTGCTGAGGCACCGGGACGCCTGGGCCAAGGAGGCAACCGCGCCGACCTCCCACGAGGCGGGCGACGAGGCGCCGAAGAAGCGGCGCCTGATGGGGGCCGACGGCAGCGAGCGCGAGCAGCGGGAGCGCCGCCCCGAAGCCGTCGATCCCGACGTCGCCGCGGCCGCGCGCCGCCGGCCCCTCGAGGAGCCGCCCCCCGACGAGATCCTCGTCGTCGCCTCGAAGGTGAAGGCCTACATCAAGGCCCGCTCGGACCTGAACACCTCGGCCGCCGTGATGGAGGCCCTCTCGGACAAGGTCCGGGCCGCCTGCGACGAGGCCATCCGCTCGGCCTGGGCCCACGAGCGCAAGACCGTCCTCGATCGCGACGTCTGATCGGGGGTGCCGCGCACCCCCGCCCCACCGGCGAAGCCGTCGGGGCCCCACCCCCGCGCTGAAGGGGGTGGCTGCCGCCCCCCCTTCCCGGCAGGGGACCTGCCGGGTCCCTACCCCCTAGGGGAAGCCGAGGTCCTGGCAGGTGGTGGTCGGGGAGCCGACCTCGGTGCAGCTGTTGGCCTGGAAGTTGGCGGTCTCGGTGGTGAAGAAGCCCGACTCGAGGATCAGGGACTGCGCCGAGACCACCCCGCCGGAGGGGTTCAGGGGGCGGCCGAGGGTCAGGGTGCCCGCGACGCTCAGGGCGGTGGCCAGGGTGAGCTGTCCGGCGCCATCGAAGCGGGCGTTGCCGAGGTAGCTCGCGGCCAGGGACTGGCTCGAGTCCGAGCGCACGATGGTCTTGTGCCCCCCGGAGAAGTCGCTCGCCGCGAGGCCCAGCGTGGCGTCGCCGAGGATCCACAGCTCCCCCGAGCTCAAGTTCCCGACGATCCCCGACTGGAGGGTCAGGTTGCCCCGCACCTCGAGGATGGAGCCGCTCACGTTCATGACCAGGATCGAGCCGGCCGGGAGCGAGAGGTCCCCCAGCACGGTGAGCCGCCAGCTGCCCAGGTCGAGCTGGCAGGAAGAAGCGGGGTAGTCGATCAGCGAGTCGACGATGGTCGGCGCCTGAAGGCTCAGGGAGGCCGCGCAGGAGACCGCGGGCAGCCAGCCGGCCAGGGTGACGGCGCCTTGCGGGGTGAGGTGGCCGTAGATCCGGCCCCCGGCCTGGACGGAGTTGAGCGGGGTCAGGGCGCTCGTCAGCGTGGCGGGCAGCGAGAGGGTGCTCTCGTTGGTCACCTGCAGGCCCCCGACCGTCATCGGGGAGGTGACGTCGACCGGCGCGGTGGCGTCGACGAGGGCCACGTCGCTGCTGCCGGGGAGCGAGCCGCCGCTCCAGTTCTGGGCGTCCTCCCAGCTCCCACCGCCGATAACCTTCGCGCTCGTCGGGTCCACGACCATGATCACCACGCAGCCGTCCTGGGTGCCGCTGGCGGTCTGGTAGGTGAAGCCCAGCTGGGTGATCCCCGCGACCGGGCCGGGCAGGAAGCGGAGGGCCCCGCTCGCGTCGAGCACCGCCCGGCCCATGCTCGAGGTCCTGTCCAGGGCGTCGAAGGCGATCACCCCCGGGGCGCCGCTCAGCACGAGGGTCTGCTCGGTCGTGCTGCCGGCCGCCGCCACGACGAGCGCGTGCTCGAAGATCCGCTGGTGGCCGGGTTCGCAGGTGGGGAAGGTGCCTCCGAAGGTCACCAGCGTGCAGTCCAGGTTGCAGCCGAGGCTGCCCGGGTCGTCGCAGGCCTCGTCGCCCTCTACCGCGCCGTCGCCGCAGGTCGTGCAGGCGCTCGTGTCGAGGACGCAGCTCGCGCTGCAGGAGGCGGTGCCGCCGGTGTAGGTCGTGCCGGGCAGGGCCCCGCAGGCGGTGTCGAAGTCGAGGGGATCGCAGTCCTCGCTCTGGTGGACGATGCCGTCCCCGCAGACCGGGTTGCAGGGGCTCTCGTCGATGAGGCAGGTCGCCGGATCGCAGGTGCTGGCCGGACCGCTGGTGCCCGGCGGGCAGTCGTAGCCCAGGTAGGGGAGCTCGCAGTCCTCGCCCGCGTCGAGGAGGCCGTCGCCGCAGGCGGCGCCGCAGTCGAAGTCGGTCGAGCGCTCGCAGCCCTTCGGGCAGACGCCGTCTCCCGTCTCGCAGCGGAACTCGGGGATGGAGGTGCAGGTCAGGCTGCAGGTCGAGGCGCTGCCGGCGAGGACGTCGTAGGTGCTCAGGTCCCCGTCGTCGCAGTCGGCCGGGCAGTCTCCGTCGCAGGTCTCTCCGGAGTCCCTCTCGCCATTGCCGCAGCTGCCCCCGCAGTCGCTATCCGTCCCCTGGGTGCAGCCGGCCGGGCAGCAGCCGTCACCGTTCACGCAGTGGACGACGGGGAGGTAGGCGCACTGGGCGGTGCAGGCGTTGGGGTTGCCGGTGAGGAGGTCGAGGGTGCAGGCGCTCTGATCGGCGCAGTCGGCCGGCTGGTCGCAGGCGCCGAGCTCGCAGGTCTCGCCGGGGTTGATCACGCCGTTGCCGCAGTACTCGGGGCAGTCGCTGTCGGTGGTCTCGTCGCAGCCCGCGGGGCAGCAGCCGTCGCCGTCGGCGCAGGCCTCGATGCGGGTGAACTCGCAGGCCGCCTGGCAGGGCGAGCCGCCGCCGATCAGGGCGTCGAAGGTGCAGGCGTTGCCGTCGTTGCAGCTGGCCGGGCAGTTCTGATCGCAGCGCTCGCCGGGGTCGATGCTGCCGTTGCCGCAGAGCTCACCGCCATCGGAGCCCCCACCGTCGCCGCCCCCACCGTCGCTGCCGCCGCCGTCGCTGCCGCCGCCGTCGGTGCCGCCACCGTCGGCGGAGGTGGTCCCGCCGGGCTCGTAGGCGCTGTGCTCCAGGCAGGCGGCCGAGAGGAGGAGAGGGAGGAGCAGGATCGGGAGGATCGCGCGTCGCATCAGAGCCTCCAGACCGCGGCCAGGGTGAGGGGGAGGGTGCCGCCGAGGCCCAGGGCCTCGCTGTAGAGGACCTCCAGGCGCAGCCCGAGGAGCCCCGCCGGGGTCCGGAAGCTCGCCCCGACGCTCGCGCCGGCGCCCACCGCCCAGCGCAGCTCGCCGTCGATGCCGGCCGCGGTGCCGGTGAAGGGGGTGGCGCGCAGGACCAGGCCCAGCTCCAGGGGGGCCGTCCGGTAGAGGTAGCGCAGGGAGAGAGGGAAGCTGCCGGGGAGGGCCAGGCCCGCGGCCAGCTCCACCCGCGTCGCCTCGCTCGCGCGCAGGCGGAAGGCCAGCTCGGCGTCGAGGCCCACGCCGTCGGCGAGGAGGAGGGCGTTGGAGACCGCGCCCAGCGAGAGGCCCACCGACCAGGTCCGCGGGCCGCTCGCGGCCGGGGGGGTCGGCGGCGGGGCGAGGCGCGAGGGATCGATGAGCTCGGTCGCCATCGATCGGATCAGGGCGAGGAGGGCCTCCTGACCCTCGAGGGTCTCCCGGGCGATGCTCCGGCGGAGGCCCGCCTTCTCGGTGTCGATGAGGCGCAGGGTGAGGGCGAAGGCCCCGCCGATCTTCCCCACGGTGCCCGCCACGATGTGCTCGGCGCCCAGGGAGCCGGCGATCTCGGTGAGGCAGCTGTCCTCGCCGCAGCCCAGCAGCTGCTTCTGCGCCTCGATCCCCAGCAGGGTGCGCACGTCGTCGCTCGAGGCGACCTCGGCCTCGGGCGCCAGGTCGCGCACGGTGGTGGCGAGGATGCCGTCGAGGATCTCCCGCAGGCTCTCGTCCACCGAGGCGCCCTCCAGATCGAGGACCAGGATCTTCCCTCTGGGCACGCCTTCTCCGGACTCGGCCCGGACCGGCGCACTCCAGAGGAGCGCCAGCCCGGCCGCGAGGACTCCCCAGATCGCAGCAGCTCGGCTCATGGGCCCGGAGGATAGCAGAGGTCAGGAGAGCCCAAATCGGCGCGACGACCATTCGGGGGTGCCGCGCACCCCCGCCTCGCCGGCGAAGCCGTCGGGGCCCTACCCCCGGCCTACGACAGCCCGAAGCGCTGCATCTTCTTGAGCAGGCCCTGGCGGGAGAGGCCCAGCTCCTCGGCGGCGCGGGTGCGGTTGCCGTGGAGGCGCGAGAGGGCGGCCTCGATCTCCCGGCGCTCGAGGGCCTCGACCTTCTCGGCGAGGGTGCTGCTGGCGGGCCGGGGGCTCCCGTTGCCGCCCGCGCGGAAGGCGAGGTCCTCGACCTCGATCGACGCCCGGTCGCCGCAGAGCACGGTGGCGCGCTGCATCTCGAAGCGCAGCTCGCGCAGGTTGCCCGGCCAGTCGTGCTCGAGGAGGGCCGCCTCCGCCGCCGGCGAGAGCTTGCGGGGCCGGCCGTCGGTGGAGAGGGCGCCCGCCAGGTTCAGGAAGTGGGTGGCCAGCAGCGGCAGGTCGCTGGGGCGCTCGCGCAGGGAGGGCAGGTGCACCTCGGCTCCGCGGATCCGCCAGTAGAGATCCTCCCGGAACTCGCCGGCCGCCATCAGCTGCTCGAGATCCTTGTTGGTCGCCGTCACCACCCGCACGTCGACCTTCACCGGCGAGTCCTCGCCCACCGGCAGGATCTCGCCGCTCTCCAGGGCGCGCAGCAGCTCGACCTGCAGGGCGAGCGGCATGTCGCCCACCTCGTCGAGGAAGAGGGTGCCGCCGTCGGCCTGGGCGAAGAGGCCCTTGCGCGCCCTGGCCGCGCCGGTGAAGGCGCCGCGGCTGTGACCGAAGAGGGTGGACTCGAGGAGGGTGTCGGGGAGGGCGCCGCAGTTCACCGCGACGAGCTCCGCGCCGGCGCGGGTCGAGCGGTCGTGGAGGGTGCGGGCCATCAGCTCCTTGCCCGTGCCGTTCTCGCCGGTGATCAGCACCGGCAGGTCGGTGGGCGCGATCCGCTCGGCCATCCGCAGGGCGGCCATGAAGGCGGGGGAGTGGCCGATCATCGCGCCCTCGGGGCGGCCGCGGGTGAGCTCCTCGCGGAGGCGCTCGACCTGCATCTCGAGGGCGTGGCGGGCCAGCGCCCGGCTGACCACCACCAGCAGCACGTCGGGATCCACCGGCTTGGTGAGGAAGTCGTAGGCGCCGTGGCGCACGGCGGTGAGCATGTTGTGCACGTCGCCGGCCCCGGAGGCGACCACCACCTTCGTGCCCGGAGCGCGGGAGAGGATGCCCTCCAGCTCGCGCAGCCCCTGCTCCACCGTTCCGTCGGGCGGCAGCATCAGGTCGAGGATCACCACCGGGAAGCTGCGGGTCTCCAGGGCCGCCCGCGCGCTCGACCGGTCGTCGGCCTCGATGACCTCGAAGCCCGCGCCGGCCAGCACGTCGCGGTAGAGGCGCCGGTAGGCGGCGTCGTCCTCGACCAGGAGGAGGGGTGGGGTGTCGCCGGCCGGGGGATCGAGGGTCATGAGGCTCGGGCTCCGGCCGCGGCGAGGAGCGGCTGACGGCGGGGGAGGGTGAGGAGGAAGGTGGCGCCGCCGAGGCCCTCACCCTCACCCTCCGGGGGTCCCAGGGTGAGGCTGCCGCCGTGGCGGCGGGCGACCTCGCGGGCGATGGCGAGGCCCAGGCCCGTGCCCGAGCGGACGGTGTCCCGCTTGCGGCCGGTGACGAAGGGCTCGAAGAGCCGGTCCGCGATGACCAGCGGCACGCCCGGCCCGTTGTCCGAGACCTTGAGCTCCACCCGGTCCTCCCGGAGGGTGCACTCGACCTCGATCCGCGCGGCGCCGGGGCTGCCCCGCAGGGCCAGGAGGGCGTTCTCGAAGAGCACCACCAGGGCGCCCAGGAGCTGGGCCTGATCCGCCTCGACCTGCATCCCGGGCTCGAGGCCCCGGCGCTCGAGGCGCACCTCGGGGGCCTCCTCGCCCAGGCCGTCCCGGGCGGTGGTGAAGGCGACGTCGACCAGGGCCGCGAGCTCCAGCTCGCGGGGCTCGAGGGTGCCCGGCCGCCCGTAGCGCAGGAGGTCGCCGACGAAGCGCTCGGCCCGCACGACCTGCTCCCGCAGGGTGGCGAGGGTGTCGGGGTCCACGCCCTGCCGCTCGAGCAGGCGCAGGCGCGCCGAGATGATCCCCAGGGGGTTGCGCACCTCGTGGGCCACCGCCGAGGCGAAGGTGCCCACCTCGGCCAGCCGCACCGCCTGCGAGGCGCGGGCCTCCTCGACCACCAGCTGCTCGGCCAGCGCCGGGGCGCCGGCCTTGTCCCGCAGCAGCCAGCGCCCCAGCCCCTCCTGGATCTGCTGGCGCAGGGGCTCGAAGGCCACCGCGGCCATCACCAGGATGAAGAAGGCGGCCAGGCGGTACTCCAGCAGGTCCGGCTCCAGGGCAGAGCTCATCAGCGAGAGCACCCCGAAGAGGAAGCCCGCCGAGAGGAAGGCGGCCACCGTCGAGTAGATCAGCGAGCGCTCCAGCAGGCGCCGGGCGCCGGCCCCCTGCCGGCCGCGCACCACGTGGGCCATCACGAAGAGGGAGGCCAGCACGATGAGGTTGCCGTAGGGGCGAACCATCCCGTGGGAGAGGAGGAAGGCCGTGGTCCAGGCGCCCAGGTAGGAGAGGAGGCCCGCGGCGTAGAGGCCGCGGATCAGCCGCCGCTCCTCGCCCTTCGCGTCCTGGTAGGCCCGGGAGAGCTGCCAGAGGGGGATGGTCGCCGCGACGATCGCCAGGACCATCGAGTGCCAGAAGGCCGGCCCGGTGGTCAGGCCGACCGGGTCGTAGATGAAGCCCGGCCAGACCAGGTGGGCCAGGGTGATGGCGGCGGCCACCGCGTAGGCGACCCAGACCAGGGCGTAGGAGCGCTGGCGGGTGAAGTCGAAGGCGGTGTGGAGGTAGGCGGCGGCCACGAAGCCGCCGGTGGCCACCAGGCGCTGGCCGTAGGGCGCCGTCGGGGGGAAGGAGGCCATCAGCAGGCTGGCGGACCAGACCGCCACCGAGAGGCAGTAGGCGGTCAGGCCCCGGGCGTCCCGGGTGTGGAAGAGCGCGCTCCAGAAGAGGAGCAGCGCCACCGAGAGCACGGGCACCAGGCTGTAGGCGTAGAGCTCGGTCATGGACGGTCCTTCGAGGGGCACAACTATGCCGCCTGCGGCCCCCCGGCAACGGCCGGCGGCCCCGGGCCCGCCGGTTTACATTCCGGCGCGCCGCTTGACCCGCCTCCCCCTGGATTCCTAGGTTCGTGCGGTTTCGAAGCCCCTCCGACCGAAATAGAGGTACCCATGCGCCGCAGCTTCCCGATCTTCCTCCTCGCCGCACTGACCGTGGCGGCCCTGCCCGCGCCGGCCCCGGCCGCCGAGCACGACGAGCGCCTGCTGCTCGCCCTGGCGGCCTACCACGAGGATCCGCCGGCCGAGGCCCTCGACTTCCTGGGGGCGTCCCGCGAGGCGGCCCTCGAGGCGGTGGCCCGGGACGAGTCCCAGATGCGCCTGCGCCGTATCCGGGCCATCTCGGTGCTGGTGCGCGAGGACGGCGAGGCCGGCCGCCGGCTGGCCGCCGAGGTGATCGGCGACGCCCGCTGGTCCTGGCGGCTGCGGATCGCCGCGACCCGCGCCCTGGGCAACTACCAGCAGCACCGGGAGGGCACCGCCGCGCTGCTGCGCCGGGCCACCTTCGACGCCGACCCCGGCGTGCGGGAGACCGCCGTGCGGCAGCTCACCCTCATCGACTCCCCCGAGGCCCGCCTGGCCCTCGAGGAGCTGCGCGGCCGTGAGCGCCACGTGGCGGTGCGGGTCGCCCTGCGCGACGCCCTCCTGAAGGCGAACCCCGGCGCGACCCTCCCCCGCGAGGGCCGCCAGGCCCGCGAGCTCACGCCCGCCACCGTGAAGGAGGTGACGCCGTGAAGCGCTCCATCCTCTTCTCCGCGCTCTTCGCGCTCGCCCTCGGTCTGACCCTCACCGCCTGCCCCCGCGAGGGGGAGGGCAAGCGCTGCGACGGCAACAGCGAGTGCAAGACCGGCACCTGCCAGAACAACATCTGCGTCGAGGACGGCGTGGGCGCCGCCTGCGCCAGCCCGGACGACTGCCGCTCGGGCCTGGCCTGCAACGCCTCGATGCCGGAGGGCTACTGCACCGACACCTGCGCCAGCGCCGACGAGTGCCCCAGCGGCACCGCCTGCGTGGTGCGCGGCGGCCAGGGCCTCTGCCTGCTGGCCTGCAGCGAGGACGCCACCTGCCGCACCGGCTACACCTGCAGCGGCGGCGTCTGCGATCTGCCCTGCACCAACGACGCCGAGTGCGGCGGCGGCGAGGCCTGCGAGAACGGCCGCTGCCGCGACTCGACCGCGGGCAAGGCCTGCAGCGGCGACAACGAGTGCATGATCCCCCTGACCTGCATCTCGGGCACCTGCACCGGCGCCTGCACCACCAGCGGCGACTGCCCCAACGGCGCCGTCTGCGGCCTGGAGAACGGCGACCGCCACTGCGTGGCCGGCTGCCGGGCGGACATCGACTGCGGCGCCGAGGAGCTCTGCCTCGGCGGCGGCTGCATCGACCGCTGCCGCTCCGACGCCGACTGCGGCGGCGGGGTCTGCGACCTGCAGACCGGCCTCTGCTCCAACGCCAACGGCGTGCAGGTCGACGTCATCGACCTGGGCCAGGTCGTCCAGAACACCGTCTACACCTTCACCGTCCCCTCCGGCACCTTCGCCCTGACGATCCAGGTGCAGGGAACCCAGGGCCGCGAGTACCAGTGGATGTCCGTGAAGAAGCCCGACGGCACCGAGCTGGTCGGCGCTTCCGTCGGCGGCGTGCCCTATCCCCTCAAGGTGCTCCCCCAGACCGAGGTCATCACCGCCCAGATCCCGGCCGGCGACGACCCGCGCCTCTCGGCCGACGAGGGCCTCTGGTCCTTCTCCTTCCGCGGCGGTGACGGCGCCGCCAAGATCTGGCTGAAGACCTCCCGCGACGGCCAGCCCCACGGCGGCGACGTGCGCCTGAACGTCTTCCTCGCCCCGGGCGCCATCAACGGCGTCGACGCCTCCAACGCCGCGAGCAGCAGCTTCCTCCAGGACACCCTCGCCAACTGGGAGCGCTTCTACGTCGACCAGGCCGAGATCGGCGTCGCCGACGTTAGCTACTTCGACATCGGCGCCCAGTGGAGCGACGTCGAGGCGAGCATGACCGGCGCCGACGGCGAGCTGAACGACATGTGGCGCCAGGGCCGCAACGACGGCCTCAACGTCTTCTTCGTGCGCAGCATCGGCGGCGGCTTCGGCGGCATCGCCGGCATCGCCGGCGGCATCCCCGGGCCCCCGCTCACCGGCGGGACCGCCCACTCGGGCATCGCCATCGAGGTGCAGCAGACCACCCAGCTCACCGGCATCGACTTCTGCCACGAGGCCGGCCACTTCCAGGGGCTCTACCACCTCTCCGAGTTCTTCGGTCAGGGCCACGACGACTTCACCGATACGCCCGAGTGCTCGCCCCCCAACGGCAACTGCGACGGCCCGGTGCAGCACATGATGTTCCCGGCCCTCGACCCGCGGCAGCGGCTGGTCTCGCCGCACTCGGCGCGGGCGCTGCAGTCCAACGCCGGCGTCCAGTAGGGCGCGCTTCAGAAGCGGCCGTGGATCGCCGGCAGCGCGAGGGCCGCGTGCCCTCGCGTGTCGGGGAAGATCATCGGCGGGCCCACGCCCACCTCGATCGCCCCGAGGTGGGTGGAGGCGAGCCAGGCCGGGGTGCGCCCCTTGCCCGAGAGGTAGAGCGCCGAGAAGCCGCCCACCAGCATGCCCACCATCGCCGCGCCCGGGACGAGCTGGAAGCCCACGTCGAGGGCGAGCAGCTCGGTCGCCATCACCGCCAGGCCGCCGGCGACCAGGCCGCCCAGGAGGATGCCCAGGTTCAGGCCCAGCACCCGCCCCCGGCTCATGTCCGCGCCGTAGGCCGCGAGGATCCCGAGGCCCAGGCCCCCCGCCGAGCCCGCGAGGAGCACCGTGGCGATCTCGGCGTCGGTCTCCACCGAGAGCAGGGGGATGAGGAGCACCCCGGCCAGGCTGCCCCAGACCAGGCCCGTCGCCACCAGGCTGCTGTCCCCCGACTCCAGGCCGGCCAGGCGGGTGCCGTAGAGCCCGAGGGCGCCGCCGAGCACCGTGCCCAGGAGGGCGAAGCCGCCCAGGGTCGGGCGCTCGACCTCGAGGGCGAGGCCGAGGAGGACCGCCTGGTAGGTGCCCATCACCAGGCCCCAGTCGAAGAGGGAGGCCTCGGGCAGGGTCAGCTTGAGGCGCTTGCTGCCCAGCAGCGCCCCGGTGAAGGCCGCGCCGGTGCTGAAGATCAGGGTGCCCGCCACGACGGTGGAGGAGCGCAGCTGGAAGGCGACGGCGGCCTCCGCGCCGAGGGCCAGGCCGCCGACCGTCGCGCCGGTGATGAAGGCCCAGCGGGCGTAGGTGCCGGGCGCCTCCTCCTCGAGGGTCGTGGCCGCGTGGGCGGCCCGCGCCTGGGCCAGGTCGCGCAGGGCCGTGGCCCGGGCGCGCAGCTCGGGATCGTCGGTGGCCTCCACCAGCCCCTCGAGGAGGAAGAGGGCGCGGCCGTCCTCGCCCTCGACCAGCGCGTCGAAGGCCTCCTGGTAGCGGGCCTCGGCCTCCGCCGCCGAGAGCGGTGACGCCGCGGGGGGCGCCTCCTCGGCCGGGGCCGGGGAGGGCAGGGCGGCGAGGGAGAGACAGAGGAGGAGGGCGCGCGGCAGCATGGTCAGGGGCGCACGCTCCCACCGGGGCGGGTGGGCGTCAATGCGCGGACCTTGCGGTCGAGAGCGCACGGCCCATCCTGCACGCGATGAGGGCGCTCGTGATCGGGGGAGGCATCGTGGGCAGCGCCGTGGCCTGGCGCCTGGCCGGCGCGGGCGTGAGGGTGGTCCTCCTGGAGGGCGGGCGGCCGGAGACGGCGACCGCCGCCAGCGGCGGGATGCTCGGGCACCGCTCCGAGCACACCGAGGCGAGCCCCGCCCAGCGCCTGGGCCGGGAGAGCGCCCGGCTCTGGGACGAGTGGCGTCCGGTCCTCGGGGGTGACGCCGCCCTCGGGTGGGTCGACGCCGGCACGGTCTGGCTCCTGCCCGGGGCCGAGCTGCCGGCCTTCCGGGAGGCGCGCCGCTGGCAGGAGGAGGCCGGGCTGCCGGCGCCCCGCCTCCTCGAGCCCGGAGCGCTGGAGGGCCTCCCGGGGCTCGCCCCGGGGCTCGTGGCCCTGCACCTCGCCGACGAGGCGGCCCTGCACCCCCCTTCGGCCCTGGCGGCCCTGCAGCAGGCCGCCACCCGGGCGGGGGTCGTCTTCCAGGTAGGTGAGGCCAGCTCGCTCCTCGAGGGCGGCGGGCGCTGCCGGGGAGCGCGCCTCGCGGACGGCACCCTCCTCGAGGCCGACGCCGTGGTGCTGGCCGCCGGCAGCTGGAGCGTGGAGCTCCTCGGGCCCCGGCGCACCCTCCCGGTGGGGGCCATGCGCGGCCAGGTCGCCGTCTTCGAGCTCGCCTGCGGGCCGGTCCTGCGCACCGAGGCCTTCTACGCCGTGCCCCGCCCGGGTCGGGAGCTGCTCGTGGGGGCGACCGAGGAGCCGGTCGGCCTCGCCTCCGCCGGCGAGCCGGCCTCCCTGGAGGTGCTGCGGGCGGTGATCGAGGCTGCCCGGGCCGCGCTGCCCGGCCTGGCCGGGCGCGAGCCGGTCGGCCTCCACTCGGGCCTGCGGCCCTGGTCCGCGGATCGCCAGCCCCTGGTCGGGCGGGCGCCGGAGGCCTTCGGCCTCGAGGGCCTCTTCCTCGCCGCCGGGCACACCCGCAACGGCATCCTCCAGGCGCCCCTGAGCGCCGAGCTGATCCGGGCGGCGGTGCTCGGCGAGGCGCCGCCGCCGGGGCTGGACCTCTCCCCCTGGTCCCCCGAGCGCTTCGGGTAGGGCGGTCCGGATTCCGGCCCAGGGTCTGCCTGCCGGACCAGCGCTCGAGGGAGAGGGGCGGGATCTTCGCCCTCGAGGGGGTGCTCGAGCGGTGGCACGCCGGTTGCCCTCTCCCGCGGCCGAACCCTGACCCCGGAGGAGACCATGGCTCCCGGCCGCCCCTATCCCCTGCTCTCCGCGCTCCTCGCCGAGCGCGCCCTCACCATCGCCGACGCCGACCTCGAGCACCTCGCCTCGCAGACCGGCGCCGCGCCCCTGCGCCCGGGCCTCGACCTGGCCCGCCGCCTCCTCGGCGCCCTCGAGGGCAGCTCCCTGCCGCCCTCCCGGCCCGTCCTCCCCGCCGCGCCGCCCGCGCTCTCCTCGCCGGTGCAGGTGCCCGAGGGGCTGCGCCCCCTGGTGGGGGAGCTGGGCTACCTCGCCCTCGAGATGGGCCGCCACGGCGACGCCCTGATCCTCTTCGCCCTCCTCGAGGCCCTCGCCCCCGGCCGGGCCGCCGGCGCGGTGGGCGGCTCCCAGGTGCTCCTCCTGGCCGGTCAGCCCGAGGCCGCCGCCGAGGCGGCCCGCCGCGCCCTGGAGAGCGAGGCCGAGAGCCCGGAGGCCGTGGCCTCCCTCACCGAGGCCCTGCTGGCCTGCGGCGAGCGGGACGAGGCGCGGCGGGTGCTCGCCACCGCCCGCCGCCCCATGGGGCCCGCCGCCTCCTGGCTGCGGCTCCTGCGCCTCGGCCTCGACGAGGGCTGGCTGCGGGGAGGTGCGTCGTGCGCGTGACCAGCGACCTCCACGCCACCGTCTCCTCCGAGCGCGAGCGCACCGAGCGCCGGGTGGCCGGCCCCGCCTTCGCCGACGCCCTGCGCCGGGCCGACCGGCGGCAGGAGGCGGCCCGCCGGCCGGCGACCGCGCTCGTCCGCGAGCCGAGGGAGGGCGAGCCTTGCTGCCCCGCCTGCGGCTCGACCGCGCTCGAGGCAGAGGAGTGGATCAGCGAGGACGGCGGGATGAGCTTCAGTGTCCGCCCGCTCGACGCCGAGGGGCTGGCCGCCGCCCACCGCGGCTTCGCCGCCGCCGTGCGCAGCGGAGCGCTGGTCCTCGCCGGTCCCCCCGCGACGATCCTGGCGCCCACCGAGACGGCCACCCTCCTGGCGTCGGCGCTCCTCGACGCGCGCTGGCTCCTCGACCGCCACCGCCGCTTCGATCTCGAGGTCGCTCACCCGGTCCACGGCTTCATCCGTCTGCGCGGTCACCTGCGGGGAGCGCGCTTGCAGGTGGCCTACCAGGCCCGGCCCGAGGCCCGCCGTCACCTGGAGAAGACCTTGCCGCACCTGCAGGACGCGCTCGCGCACGAGGGGCTCGAGCTGGTGAGTTTCTTGCCGGAAGAGCCCCGCCTGCGATGATCGTCCCGTGACCCCCCTGCAGCCCGTCGACGTCGTCCTGGCGGTGGTGATCCTGATCCCCGCCCTCTGGGGGCTGTGGCACGGGCTCATCTCGGGGGCCTCCGGGCCCCTGGCCCTCGCCTTCGCCGCCTTCGCGGCCCTGGGCGTGGGCCCCGAGGTGGGGCGCCTCTGGTTCTCCGAGCTCGATCACGCGAACCTCCTGGGCGCCGGGCTCACCTTCCTGCTCGCCTGGCTCTGGGTCCGCCTGCTGGGCGCGCTCCTGGGCCGCGTCGCCCGCATCGCCCAGCTGGGCTGGGCCGATCACCTCGGCGGCCTGGTCGCCGGGGCCCTGGCCGGTGCGCTGGCCGGCGCCTGGCTCCTCCTCTCGGCGGCGCACTTCCTCCCGGGGGAGGAGGGCCACTGGGAGGACTCCCGGCTGCTGCCCACCTGCGCCGCCATCCTCGCCGTCTTCAGCAGCGAGGAGGTGGTCACGGACACCGTCTTGACCGCCGAGCCTTTCGAGGGCTAAACGGGGGGTTCACGCAGCACGAATATCGGGCGCCATAGCCAAGCGGTAAGGCAGAGGTCTGCAAAACCTCCATCCCCAGTTCGAATCTGGGTGGCGCCTCCAAGGAAAGAAGCCGTCGAGGGTCTCCTCGGCGGCTTCTTCGTTTCCGTCGGGAGCGTCAGGCCGCGAAGGACGCGACGGTCACGAGGTGCTCGAGGGGGTAGGGGGCCTTGAGGTAGAGCGACACGCCCCGCCGCAGGAGCTGCTCCTCGTCCTCGCCGCCCTCGCCGAGCCAGATCAGCGGGAGGTCGCGCTTGTCCTTGCGGCCGGGCAGGCTGCGGAGGGCATCGAGGAAGCTCTCGCCGACCTCGCCGGGGCCCGTGACGACGAGGGTGATCCGGGCGGCGACGGCGAGGGTGAGGGCCTGCACCACCGACGAGGTGCAGATGATCTGGAAGCCCTTCGACTCCAGCGCCTCGGCCATGCCGGGCTCCTCGTGGGGGCCGACGAAGAGCACGCGCCCCCGGTGCTCACTCTCGTTGCGGACCTGACGTCCGCGCGCCTTGATCGTCGTGCTCGAAACCCCGGCCATCTCCGAAGACCTCCGTTGGAAGATCGTGACGTCTCGGATCGTGGCGTATTCGAAGGTCACGGTAAGTGACCTGGAGCACGTCGTCAGGTCTAGATCGCGAACATCGCGGTCGCGACCAGGTGCTGGACCGGGAAGGGGGCCCGGAGGAAGAGGGAGACGCCCTGGCGCAGCAGGGCGTCCTCGTCGTCGCCCTGCGCGCCCAGCCAGACGACCGGGACGTGGGCGTGGTGGGTACTCTCCCGCAGGCGCCGCAGCACCGTGCGCGCCGCCCGGCCGCCGCCGCCGCCGCCGGTGACCACCATCGTGATCTTCTCCTGCTGGAGGCGGTGGAGGGCCTCGGTGGCGGTGGGGCAGCGGTCCACGGCGAAGCCGCACTCGGAGAGGGCCGCGGCCATGGGGGCCCGCTTCTGGGGGCCCACGAAGAGGACGCGGCCGACGGGAGGGTGGTCGCGGTTCTCGGTGTCGGTCTCGCAGTAGTCCTGGATGACGGTGGCGATGCTCATCGAGGGGCCCTCCCGGCCGGTGCAACAGGCTCTGACAGCGCTGTTGCGAGGTGTAGCACCGGGGGATCGGCGGGCAAGAAATCGACCCCCAAAAGAAAGACCCCGCCCCCTCTGTGACGAGGGAGCGGGGTCGGACCGCATGGGGGGTCCCCTGATTCGCGCTAGAAGACGCCGCCGAGGCCGATGGCGCTCACGCCGTAGTAGCCCAGGGCCACGTAGGCGGTGGCGCCGTCGACGTGGATGGCGTTCACCCAGCCGGGGTGCCGGTGGAAGCCGGCCAGGCCCACGTTGGTGGCGTCGCTGACGTCGTAGATGAGCAGGCCGCCGCGCCAGCCGAGGTCGACGAAGGCACGCTCACCCTCGACCTTGCGCAGGTAGCCCCAGTCGTCAGGGAGGCTCACGTCGGCCGCCAGGGTGAGGCGGTTGGAGACCGTCAGGTCGATGACGTCGAAGTAGGAGGCGTTCCAGTAGTCGCCGTTGGCGTCCTGACCCCAGTCGTTGCGGGTGAGGTAGGCCTTGGTGCCGTCGACCACCGCGTTGCCCACGTAGCCGTCGAGCACCAGGCGGCCCCGCAGGTAGGCGGCGCGGCCCCGGAGGTCGAGGGCGTTGAAGGCGTAGGTCACCCCGTAGGAGTTCTGGGCGTTCGTCCAGGCGTAGTCGAGGGTGTAGACGGTGGAGAGGTCGTCGGAGAGGTCGAGGACGTAGCCCGGGACGTTCACCTTCGCCTGCCGCACCGGGTGGGCCGGGTTGGTCAGGTCGATCCGGTCGAGGTAGTAGCGCGAGAGCGAGCGGCCCTGGCTGTCCTGGCCGGCGTACTCGTAGTGGGTGAAGAAGAGGGTGTTGGCCTTGGCGCCCAGCCCGAAGACCCAGTCCTCGTTGCGCAGGACGATGGTCGAGGCCAGCGCCGGGTTGTCCTTGTTGGCCAGGTCGACGACGTAGAGGTGGTCGAAGTGGGAGTCGGGGTAGACGGTCCCGGCGTTGTCCTCGTAGCCGCGGTACCAGTAGCGGTAGGTGTGGAAGACGAGGGTGCTGCCGTTCACCTGGGCCACCTCGTCGCCGCCGTACCAGCCGTACCAGTAGCCGCCCCAGTAGGAGACCTCCTCCGGCAGGATGACCTCGCCGCGCTGCACCGGGGCGCTCGGGATGGTGAAGTCGAAGATGGTGATCTTGGTCTCGCCGGACTGCCAGTCGCGGCTGGCGAGGTAGATGAAGTTCCCGTCCACGAACATCCGGCCGTAGGGGGCGGTCACCTGCATCTCGGCCACCGGGGCGCCGAGGTCGTAGTCGGAGAGGGGCACCACGACCAGGCGGGTGTCGCCGCGGTACCAGTCGCCGACGAGCTGGACGCCGAAGGCGCCGAGGGTCACGAAGTCGACCACGTTGCGGGCGAGCTCGACGCTGCCGGTCGTCACCGGGTTGTCGCGGTTGGCGATGTTCACGGTCTGCATCCGCTCGTTCGAGACGGTGAGGATCCGGTCGCCGTGGGGGATGGCCCGCTTAACGTAGCCGCCGTGGTCGGCGAGGCCGCGCAGGGTCACGCTCTGCCGGTCGAAGTCGACCAGCTGCACGCCGCCCTTGTGGTGCCAGTAGCCGGTGGTCTCGTCGAAGCCGTAGCTGTGGAAGGGCACCAGCACGAGGCCCTGGGCGTCGAGCACCTTGAAGACCTTGTCGAAGTTGTCCCGCTCGTCGGGGATCCAGCCCCAGTTCTCGCCGAAGGAGACGCGGCCGAGCAGGGCAGGGGCGTCGAGGTCGGAGACGTCGAAGAGGGAGACGGCCAGCTGCCAGTCGTTGGTGTCGTCGTGGCCGAGGGCCACCAGCCGGTCGCCGCGGGGCGCGATGTGGTCGAGCCAGCCCGGCATCTCGAGCTCACCGCGCTGCAGCGGCGCCGCGGGGTTCGAGAGGTCGATGATGAAGAGGGGATCGACCCGCTCGTAGGTGACGACGTAGGCGGTGTCGCCGTCGAAGCGCACGGCGGTCAGCGACTCGGGGCGGGGCAGCTGCACCGGCAGCATGGCGAGTTGGGTGAGCATGCCGCCCTGATCGATGCGGAAGGTGTAGACCTTCGGCGCGGTGCCGTTCCAGTCCGGAGCGGTGACGACGCGGAAGTGGCCGGCGTACTCGTCGAGCTGCCAGCGGTCGCGGACCCAGCCGTCGACCAGGCTCTCACCCTGCAGCACGATCTGGCCCTGCGGGTCGGAGATGTCGACGACCTTGATCCGGGTCTCGTAGGACGAGTTCGCCCAGCCGGAGGACGCGACGTAGATGGTGTTCGAGGTCACGTGGACGTGGTTGTCCCAGCCCTGGCGGGGGAAGACCTCCTGGTCCACCTGGTGGATGTTCGACTCGTCGGCGATGTTGATCGAGAGGATGTAGGTGCCCTCGACGGTGTCGGTGGTGCTGTAGCTCTCGTACCAGCCGTAGCGGTTGCTCACCGCGTAGAGCACGTCGCCGACGATCCGGGTGTCGGTGACCTCACCCGAGACGTTGAAGTGCGTGAGGGAGACCGGCGCGGTGGGGTTCGAGATGTCGAAGACCCGGATCTGGGAGCCGCGGTAGGCACCCCAGGTGGCCCCGGCGACGGCGTCGGTGGCGTACCAGTAGTCGAAGTAGTTCGAGATCACGACGTAGGCCCGGTTGTCCCGGATGTACATCTCGATCGGGTAGCCGGCGACCGGCGCCATGCCGATGAGGGCGGGCTGGTCGGGGTTGGTGATGTCGATGACCTGCAGGCCCCGGTACTGGTTGAGGACGTAGAGGAGGTTGCCGTCGACGCGGACGATGTCGGCCTCCTCGACCTCGCGGGGCGTGGCGCCCTGATCACCGCTGTTCGGGGCGGCCTCACCGTCGCGGCCGCCGCCGGCGGCGTCGAGCTCGCCACCGTAGCCGCCGTTGGGGTTGGCGGAGACGAACTCGGTCTGGCCCTCGACGTAGCCGTCGGCCTCGGTGCCGCAGGCGCCGACGAAGAGGGCGAGGGCGCCGAGGAGGGCTGCCTGGGAAAGGAAGTTGAGCTGACGCATGGGAAATCCTCCGGTAGTGGGCGGCCGCATCCGTACCCGCGGCCATCGACCCCTTCAGTAGCAGGCCCCGTGCCAGGCGCAAGCGTCTGGAATCATTGGACCTGGAGGCGGCCGCGGCCACGGATTTCGCCCCGGATCGGCCCCGGGATCACGGATTTTCGAGGTCTCCGGCGCCAGGTGCACGGGGCGTTTGCCATGCGATCCCCGGGCGGGTATTCTCCGCCGCGCATGGCGGCAGAGACGACGACGATAAGAATTGCGCCGGTGAGCCCCAAGAAGGCCCCCGGAGACTTCCACGCCGCCCTCGCCTTGCGCGAGGTGGTCTTCATCGAGGAGCAGGCGGTCCCGCCCGACCTCGAGCGGGACGAGTTCGACCAGGACGCCTTCCACGTCCTGGCCTGGGAGGGCATGCACCCGGTGGGCACCGGCCGGCTGGTCGAGCTCTCGGCCCCCCCGGAGGGGTGCACCGGGAAGTGGGGCCGGATCGGCCGCATGGCCGTGGTGAGCTACTCCCGGGGCAAGGGCATCGGGCGGATGATCCTGGAGGCCCTCGAGGCGGAGGCCCGCACCCGGGAGATGACCGGGATCAAGCTCCACGCCCAGATCCACGCCATGGGCTTCTACGAGGCCATGGGCTACGTGCGCTGCGGCGAGGAGTTCGAAGAGGCCGGCATCCCGCACTGCGAGGCCCGCAAGGAGCTCTAGGGCGCGGCCTCCGCACCCTGCGTGTCCTCGACGGCTGCCGGGGCCTCCGGCTCCGGGCTCCCCCAGAGCCGCCCGATGTCGCCGATGGTCACGACGATCATCAGCCCTATCAGCAGCAGGAAGCCCACGGCGTGCACCGCCAGCTCGACCCGCGCGTTCACCGGGCGCCGGGAGACGACCTCCCAGCCCAGGAAGACCAGGCGCCCGCCGTCGAGGGCGGGGATGGGCAGGAGGTTGAAGAGGCCCAGGTGCACCGAGATGATCGCCACCAGGATCAGCAGGGGGATCATCCCCTCGGCCGCCGCCTTGGCGGTGGTGTCCACGATGCCCACCGGCCCCTGGAAGTTCGCCTCCTCCTTGCCCCGGATGATCTTGTAGAGGCCGCTGACGATCCGGACGTTCCAGTCCCAGGTCAGCAGCACGCCGCCGAGGAGGGCGTCGCCGAGGGGCTTGCCCTGGCCGCGCTTCCCCTTGGGCACCACGCCGATGAGGCCGACCTCCTGGCCGTCGACCAGGGTCTTCTTGGGGGTGACGTCCAGGGTGAGCTGCTCGCCCTCCCGATCGATGCGCAGCTTGGAGGGGACCTCGGCCCGGGCGTAGACGGCCGCCTGGAAGGAGGCCCAGTCGCTGATCTCCACCTCGTCCACGCCCACGATCCGGTCGCCCTTCAACACGCCGGCGGTGGCGGCGGGGTCCCCGGCCAGCACGTCGCCGATCACGGCCTTCGAGAAGTCCGGCTCCATGGGCCCGGCCAGGAGCACGATCGCGAAGATGACGGCGGCCAGGATGTAGTTGAAGACCGGCCCGGCGAGGATGACGAGGATCCGCTGCAGCGGCGTCTTGTTGAGGTAGCTGCGGGGATCGTCCTTCGCGTCCTCCTCGGTGGGGTCCATCCCCGAGATCTTCACGTAGCCGCCGAGGGGCACGGCGCAGAGGGCGTACTTGGTCTCCCCGTAGGTCCGGGAGAGCAGGGTGGGGCCGAAGCCCACCGCGAAGGTCTCGACCCGCATGCCGGTGGCGCGGGCTAGGAGGAAGTGTCCGAGCTCGTGGAAGACGATGAGACCGGCAAAGGCGAGGATCGTGAGTACGACGGTCATGGCCTGACTCTAGCCCTGGGGGGGAGAGGCCGCCAGGGTAGGGGAAAGAGGGGTGGTGCTCGTGTTGACACCAACCGAAGGCCCGGGGTTTGCTTTTCATTCCCTCCCGGCGTGGGCTCTTTCTTCCGGCGCCCGAACATGAGGAGAACCAGAGATGAAGCGTTTCAGCGTGATGATGGTCGGCTTGATGGTGGGCGTGGGCTGCGCCTCCGGTCCCTCGATGCGGGTGGATGAGAACCTCCTCTCCGGGCTGCCCCCGGGCCAGATGCAGGGCGTCATCAACGCCCGCGCCGGCCGCGACGCGGCGGTCGACGCCCACACCAAGGCCCAGCAGGACGCCCTCGGGGCGCGCTCCCAGCTGAAGGTCGCCAAGACCGAGCTGGAGCTGGCCAAGAGCGAGGTCGAGCACTCCATGGCCAAGGCCGAGATCTCCAAGAACGGCTCCGAGGCCGACTACCAGGTGGCGCAGGACGAGGTCACCCTCAAGGAGGCCATCGTCACCTCCAAGCGCCACCTCGTCACGCTGCGCGGCCGCCAGGTCGAGCTGGTGGACGCCCGCGAGGCGCTGGCCGAGGTGAAGCTCGAGCTAGCCGAGGCTGAGGTCGAGGCCGCCAAGGCCCGGGCCGTGCAGGGCCTGGACAAGGCCGCGGTGCGCGACATCTCGGTGAGCCGCTTCGAGCTGCAGGTCTCCGAGTACAAGTCCAAGGTGGCCTCGGCCGAGCAGAACGTCGCCAGCGTCGGCGTCGAGGTCGAGGAGGCGCTGAAGGCCTACGAGACCGCGAACCAGCGGGTCGAGGCCCTCCGGGGCACCCCGGCGCCTCCGCCGCCGATGACGCCGACCCCGGCGACCGGCGCCGGCATGGCCCCTCCGGGGATGTAGTCCCTGGCCGACGACCCGTGACCGAAGTCTGACGCTCGCGCGCTTGCCGCCCCCGGCGTTCGCCTTACGCTGGGTGCATGCGCAGCCACCTCTCCCTCGGCCGGATCCTCGGGTTCCCCGTCGATCTCCACTTCAGCCTCCTCCTGCTGCTCGCCTTCATCCTGATCTTCGGCGGCGGGCTGCCGGGGCTCTGGCTGACCCTGCTGGTGCTGGCCTCGGTGCTGGCGCACGAGCTGGGGCACTCGGTGATGGCCCGGCGCCTGGGGATCGGCATCGAGGGGATCACCCTCTACCCCTTCGGCGGGGTGGCCCGGATGCGCTCGATGCCCGAGAAGCCGCGCGACGAGGTGATCATCGCGGCCGCGGGGCCCGCGGTCTCCCTGCTGCTGGCGGGCGCCTTCTTCACCGCCTTCCTCTTCGTCGGCGGTGAGCTGCTGATGAACCTCGCCGCCATCAACGCCGTGCTGGGCATCTTCAACCTCATCCCCGCGCTGCCCATGGACGGCGGCCGCATCTTCCGCGCGCTGCTCGCCGAGCGGCTGGGCTTCCTGCGGGCGACGACCATCGCCGCGAAGGTCGCCCGGGTGGCCGCGGTGGGCCTGGCGCTCCTGGGCCTCTTCACCAACCCCATGCTGGTGGTGATCGCCGGCGTCGTCTGGTGGATGGCCGGACGGGAGCTGCTGGCCGCCCGGATGGCCGCCGCCGGCCCCTACCGGGTCGATCCGCGGATCGATCCCGAGCTCCTGCGCCTGCTGGAGATCCTCCAGCGCGGCCAGCACGTGAGGCCCGGCCCCGCCGGGCCGGCGGGGGCGCGGGCCTCCCAGATGGTGGTCGAGGTCCGCTAGGGCCCTAGGGCAGGACGAAGAGGAAGTCGTCCGCGGTGGCCTCGCTGGGCCCCTCGAGGAGGCGCTCGCCCGACCAGCGCTCGAGGTCCAGGGGCGAGGCGAAGCTCTCGGCCCGCACCCGCAGCCGGATCTCGTTGTTCCCGTTGCCGAGGAAGGCATCGACCAGCGCGGTCTGCGCCGGGTCGGGGAGGGGGCCCTGCAGGGTGCCCGCCGGCCCGTAGACGTCCCAGAGGGTGTCGTAGCGCGGGGTCCAGTTCAGGCCGCCCTGGCCGTCGTCGACCTGGATCCAGGTGCGGTTGGCGAGGGTCGCGTGGCTCAGCTCGGCGGCGCTCGGGTCGAGGCTCACCCCGAGGAAGTCGCTCAGGACGAGGGAGCCCGGAGGGTTCTCCAGGAAGGAGAGGTAGGCGCGGGCGGAGTCCACCACGGTGGTGGAGGGATCCGAGCGCTCGACCTGCACCCGCACCCGCAGGCCGGCGTCGAGGACCGGGTCCAGCACGGGGAAGGGGCGGGGCGCGAGGGCGGCCACGGTCCCGCCAGCGGTGAGCGGCACCCGGGAGGAGTGCAGGCCAGAGAGGAGCTCGTAGCCGGCGTCCACGGCGCTCGGCCACATGCCGCGGGTGGTGAGCACCAGGGCCTCGATCGGCGCGTTGGCCAGCTCCCCGGTGAAGGTGGGCAGCGCGAAGACCGCCTCGCCGCGCTCGAGATCCGCGACCCGGGTGAAGGTCAGCCCCAGCGGGATCATCCCGGCGCCGTCGTGCACCACCGCGACCGCCAGCGAGTAGGGGACGTCGGTGGTCGGGGCGCCGGTGTCGCCGGGCACGGCGAGATCCACGAACTGCCGCGGGGTCTGGGGGTTGCCCTGCGCGTCCATGATCTCCACCCGGGTGGAGGTCGGGAGGTTCGCGGCGACCCGGGGATCGGCCAGCAGGCCCGGGCCGGTGAGGGTCGCGGTGGTGTCGGGCACCACCACGGCCTTGCGCAGGGCGACGTCGGTGGTGGGGTTGAGGGCCCAGGGGCCGGTGGAGTCCGCGAAGGTGATCGTCGCCGGCACCTCGGCCACCATCGTCAGATCGGTGTCGGCGATGGGGGCGGCCAGGTCGTTGTCCCCGGCGGCCACGTCGAGATCGAGGGTGGCCACGAAGAGGGTGGTGAAGGCCATCGAGCCGAAGAGGGCCGCCGAGTCGACGCCGCCGCCCGAGAGGAGGGGCACGACCGCCAGGGCGTCGATGTCCACCAGGACGCCGAGCACGAAGAAGCGGGTCTGGCCCACCGGGGCGTCCACCACGAAGTTCATCAGGGGATCGTCCCCGGTGACCGGCACGCCCAGCAGCGCCGCCGACCCGTTGAGGAAGAGGTCGTCGGTGGTCAGGTTCCCCGGCAGGGGCGCGGCCAGCGTCGGCGGCCGGCCGAGGAGGTCCCGCACGTCGAAGTCCGCCGGATCGCCCGTCACCACCGGCGCGATGAGCACCGCCCGGATCTGGCTGGAGGTGGTCGCGCCCATGTCGAAGGAGAGGAAGGGCTCGATGGCCGGGAGCCGATCGAAGATCGAGTAGTCGATGGTGCCCCGGACCACGCCCTTCGGGGCGGCCTGCAGCGCGCTGTCGGTGGGCTTGAGCGGCACCGTGAACGCCGCCCGGTTGATCCCGAGCAGGGTCACGCCGCGGTAGGCCGGGCGCTGGATGTCGGCGGTGCCGGCGTTGAAGTCGTGGTCGACGTCGACCGTGAGGGAGGGGGCGCCGATGGAGACCGTGGTCTGCCCCGAGAGGGAGGCGTCGGTGAGGGTGGCCTGCCCGCTGGCGTCGGTGGTGGCCGTGGGGCCGCCCTGGCTCACCTCGACGAAGGCGCCGGCGATGGGGGCGCCGTCGACGGCCGAGATCACGGTCACCGTGAACTCCCCGTCGATGGTCGGCGGGGGCAGGGCGGCCAGCGAGGCGCTGGCGCTGGCCTCGAGGCTGCCGTCGCTCACCGTGACCGTGAAGGTGTAGTCGCCCAGCACGTCCGGGGTCACGCCGAGCTCGGCGGTGGTGGCGTCCACGGTGAGCGCGCTACCGGAGGGGGCGGTGGTCAGGCTCCAGGCGTAGGTGAGGGCGTCGCCCTCGGCGTCGGTGGCCACGGCCGAGAGGGTGACGGTCTCACCGAGCACCACGTCGGCGGCGCCGGTGATGCTCACCTCCGGGGCGGTGTTCTCGGTCTTGCCCTCACCACCGCAGGCGGCGAGGACGAGCAGGGGCGAGAGAGCGAGAAGCAGACTGCGACGCATGGGACCCTCCGGGAAAGGCCGGGGTCGTGCTCGCCCCGGATCCGCCTGGCCTTTTGGCAGCCGGGGAGCGGCTTCGCAAGGGGCGGCGGCGCGGGCGTCAGGAGGCGGCGGCCGGCAGGCGGACGGTGAAGCGCGTGCCCTCGCCGGGGCGGGAGCGCACCTCGATCTCTCCGCCGCAGCCGGAGACGATCCGCTGGCAGATGAAGAGCCCGAGGCCCGTCCCCCCGGGCGCGGCGCGGGTGGTGAAGAAGGGATCGAAGATCCGCTTGAGCTCCTGGGGCTCGATCCCCTCGCCGGTGTCCTCCACGATGATCACCGCCTCGCCCTCCTCCTCGAAGGCGAGCAGGCGCACGCGGTGCTCCTCCGGGCGCCCCTCCGGGATGGCCTCCGCCGCGTTCTTCAGGAGGTTCACGAAGACCTGGGGCAGGCGGCCGGGGCCGGCGACCACCGGGGGGAGCCGGCGCACATCGACCTCGAGCCTCGCTCGCTCCTCGATCAGGGGCCGGGTCAGGCGCAGCGAGGCGGCGAGCAGCTCGGAGAGCTGCTGGGGCTCGAAGCGGTCGGCCTCGGGGATCCGGGAGGCGAGCTCCAGGTCCGCCACCACGCCCCGCACCTGCGCCACCCGGTCGTAGACCTCTCCCAGGAGGCTGCGGCAATCGGGCTGCCCGGCGTCCTGCTGCTCGAGCGACTCCACGAGCTGCCGGCCGATCTCGGCGAGGGGCTCGTCGATCTGCCGCACGAGGCCGGCCGCGAGGGTGCCGGCGGCGATCTGCCGGTCGGCGCTCATCAGCCGCGCCCGCATCGCCTCCTCCTCGCTCACGTCCCGGGCGATGGCCAGGAGGGCGGGCTCGCCCTCCACCACCACCGCGGCGACCCCCACGACCGCCGTCGCCAGGGAGAGATCCTCGCGGCGGAAGCGGACGAAGTGGCGAGGAGGACCCTCCCGCCGGGGAGGGGCCTCCGGGTCGCGCTCGAAGACCTCGAGATCGTCGGTGTGGACGAGGTGCGGGAGCGCGCGCCCCAGCAGGGCCTCGGGCGAGGTGATCCCGACCATCCTCGCCGCGGACTCGTTGGCGAAGGCGATCTTCGCGTCGCGCAACAGGAAGATGGCGTCGGGAGAGCCCCGGGCCAGCATCCCGAAGGCCTCCTCGGCCGCCGAGCGCTCCTCCATGGCCCGGCGCAGGAGCCGCGCGTGCTCGGTCACCGAGTCCCCGAAGAGGAGGAGGACCAGGAGGAGGCTGCCGTACTCCAGGAAGAAGGCCGGCCCCGAGGCGATCCAGCGCAGCCCCACCAGGCCGTCGTAGGCCGCGAGCAGCAGCCAGAGGCAGAGGACCACCACCGCCCCGCGCACCCGGAGGCTGCGGGTCCGCCAGGTCCGCAGCAGCGGGATCACCGGATGCGCCGCCACGAAGAGGAGGGCGAGGTAGCAGATCTCGTTGAGCGGGCCCGCGTCCGGCTGGAGGTAGGGAGCGTCGTGCCAGGAGAGGGTGAGGACCCGGGTGGTGTGGGCGAAGACCCAGGGCGTGAAGATCAGGAGAATCACCCAGACCGCCAGGCTCCCCCAGAGCCAGCCGGCCCACCTCCCCGGGGCGCGGCCCTCCAGGGCCGCCAGGTAGGGGGGGACGGCGTGGCAGATCACCGCCCCGCCCACCAGCATCCACCGCTGGGAGGTGGCCGCGGTGGAGGGGAGGGTGGCCGAGTAGAGGATGGCCGCGCCGCCCGCGTAGACCGCCGTCCCGAGGACCATCACTGCGGCCCAGGCCCGGTCCCGGGCCTCCGGCCACAACCAATAGAGGGCGAGGTGGTAGGCGGCCGTCACGAGCGCCACCGTCACCACCAGCAGGTCGCCCAGCGCCAGTAGCGGAAGTCGATTCAGATGCCTGCCCCCCAGACCCTGGAGAGGTTAGCAGGCCCCCGGCGGCGCCGCCCACCGATCGACCCCGTTCATCCAGATTTTGTTCTCTGGAGTTCAATTGACATCGAAAAAAACTGCTACGATTGGAGTCATATGGAGAGGGGGGTGGGGATCGCCACGACCTCTCAGAAGTCCGGGGTTATCTCGGCCTCCTGGAGGTCGTCGACGGTTGGTGCCGCCGATTCGGACGTGGAGACCCCGCCCATCTCGAGTGGAGGAGCTCCCATGAGGCTGGATCCCGTCACGAACCGCCGGACGCTCGAGGCGCTGCTCGCCACCTTCGCGCTGTTCCTGCCGCTCTGGAGCGGTGGCTGCCAGTGCGGTGGAACCGGCGGCCAGAAGGATCTCTCGGCGACCATCGAGGCGACCTCGCCGGTGATCGCGGACGGGGTCCGGACCTCCGTGGTGACCCTCACCGTGGTCGACGGGACGGGAGCCCCGGCGAGCGGCGTCAGCCTCCTGCTCACCAGCGACCGCGCCGCCGACAGCATCGAGCAGCCCGCGTCGCCCACGAACGCCGCCGGTCAGGCGACGGCCCGGGTGGCCTCGACGGAGGCCGGCACCACCACCCTGGGGCTCACCGACGGCGAGGGCCGCAACATCAGCGGCAGCGGCACCATCGAGTTCATCTCGGGGACGATCTGCAACCCCGGCGATCAGGAGTCCTGCTACGAGGGGCCGGCGGGCACCGAGACCGTGGGCCTGTGTCAGGCGGGCACCCGGACCTGCGACGCGACCGGCGACTGGGGGCCCTGCGACGGGCAGGTGCTCCCCCTGACGACCGACGACGACTGTGACGGCGCCGACTCGGACTGCGACGGCTCCACCGACGAGGACATCGATCCCAACGCGCCGGAGACCTGCGGCGGCTGCGGGGTCGTCTGCTCCTATCCCAACGCGACCGCCCTCTGCGACCCGACCACCCGCACCTGCAGCCGCGGGGACTGCAACCCCGGCTGGTGGCCCGCCGCCGACCCCGTGGACGGCTGCGACTACGAGTGCGCCGGAGATCCGAACTACGACGAGATCTGCAACGGCGTGGACGACGACTGCGATCGAACCATCGACGAGGGCTTCGACTCGGACGACGACGGCTACACCTCCTGCGGCACGGACTTCGTCAACGGGGGCACCGATCCGGCCCTGATCGACTGCGAGGACCTGAGCCCCGACGTGAACCCCGGCGGCACCGAGACCTGCGACGGACGGGACGAGGACTGCGACGGCAACACCGACGACGGCCTGAACCCGCCCGGGGCCTGCCTCGCGCTCGGCGTCTGCGCCGGGACCATCGAGATCTGCGCCGGCGCCGGCGGCTGGATCTGCAACTACGATCCCACCTACATGGCGGTCGAGGACCTCACCGCCTGCGACGGCCTCGACAACGACTGCGACGGCAGCACCGACACGGGCTGCGAGTGCTTCCAGGGTGATCCGCCGGTGGGCTGCGGCACCGACGTGGGCAACTGCACCCTGGGGACCGCCAGCTGCATCGACGGGGTGCGGGCGGCCTGCACCGGCGTGCCGCCGGCCACCGAGACCTGCGACGGAACCGACGAGTCCTGCAACGGCAGCATCGACGAGGGCTTCGACGCCGACGGCGACGGCTACACCTCCTGCGGCACCGACTTCGCCAGCGGCGGCACCGATCCGTCCCTGATCGACTGCAACGACGATCCGGCCACCGGCGCCGGGGTCCACCCCGGGGCCACCGAGGTCTGCGACGGCGTCGACAACGACTGCGACGGCCTCACCGACGAGACCGGCGACGCCCTCTGCGACGACGGAGCCTTCTGCAACGGCGCCGAGACCTGCGGCGGCACCCTCGGCTGTCAGGCCGGCACGGCGCCGGTGATCGACGATGGGGTCGGGTGCACGGCCGACAGCTGCGACGAGGCCACCGACACCGTGGTCAACACGCCGGACGACGCGGCCTGCGACGACACCCTCTTCTGCAACGGCGCGGAGACCTGTGACGCGGCCCTGGGCTGCCAGGCCGGCACGGCGCCGGTGATCGACGACGGGGTGGGGTGCACGGTCGACAGCTGCGACGAGGCCAGCGACAGCATCGTCAACACCCCGGACGACACGGCCTGCGACGACACCCTCTTCTGCAACGGCGCGGAGACCTGCGACGCGGCCCTGGGCTGCCAGGCCGGGACGGCGCCGGTGATCGACGACGGCGTCGGCTGCACGGTGGACAGCTGTGACGAGGCCAGCGACACCGTCGTCAACGCGCCGGACGATACGGCCTGCGACGACACCCTCTTCTGCAACGGCGCGGAGACCTGCGACGCGGCCCTGGGCTGCCAGGCCGGGGCGGCGCCGAGCATCGATGACGGGGTCGGCTGCACGGTCGACAGCTGCGACGAGGCCAGCGACAGCATCGTCCACGCGCCGGACGACGCGGCCTGCGACGACACGCTCTTCTGCAACGGGGCCGAGACCTGCGACGCGCTGCTCGACTGCCAGCCCGGGCTGGCGCCGAGCGTGGACGACGGGGTCGGCTGCACGGTGGACAGCTGCGACGAGGCCACCGACAGCCTCGTGCATGCGCCGGACGACACGGCCTGCGACGACACCCTCTTCTGCAACGGCGCGGAGACCTGCGATGCGGCCCTGGGCTGCCAGGCCGGGACGGCGCCGAGCGTGGACGACGGGGTCGGCTGCACGGTGGACAGCTGCAACGAGGTCACCGACAGCATCGTCAACGCGCCGGACGACGTGGCCTGCGACGACACCCTCTTCTGCAACGGGGCCGAGGTCTGTGACCCCGCCCTGGACTGCCAGCCCGGGACGCCGCCGAGCACGGACGACGGGGTCGGCTGCACGGTGGACAGCTGCAACGAGGCCACCGACACCATCGTCCACGCGCCGGACAACACGGCCTGCGACGACACCCTCTTCTGCAACGGCGCCGAGACCTGTGACGCGCTGCTGGACTGCCAGGCGGGGACGCCGCCGAGCGTGACCGACGGCGTCGGCTGCACGATCGACAGCTGCGACGAGGTCGCCGACGCCATCGTCAACACGCCGGACGACACGGCCTGCGACGACACCCTCTTCTGCAACGGCGCGGAGACCTGCGACGCGGCCCTGGGCTGCCAGGCCGGCACGCCGCCGAGCGTGAATGACGGTATCGCCTGCACGGTCGACAGCTGCGACGAGGCCGCCGACGCCGTCGTCCACGCGCCGGACGACACGGTCTGCGACGACGGCAACGCCTGTACGGCGAACAGCTGCGACGGGGCGCTCGGGTGCACCACCGCGAACGACGACGGGATCGCCTGTTCGGTCGGCGCCTGCTCGGGCGTCTGCGGGGGAGGCCTCTGCGGAGGCTGCACCTGCAACGTCGACGCCGACTGCAACGACGGCGTGAGCTGTACGGTCGACACCTGCTCCGCCGGGACCTGCCTGAACACGCCGAGCAACGTGCTCTGCGACGACACCCTCTTCTGTAACGGGGCCGAGACCTGCGACGCGGCGCTCGGCTGCCAGGCCGGGACGGCTCCGAACGTGGCCG